>NZ_FMDK01001167.1 GCF_900091995.1 Streptomyces sp. MnatMP-M17 | reverse complement strand
CGCGCGCGGCGGCCTCGGCGGCCCGTACCAGCGGCTCCAGGTCCTCGGCGGTGACGGCGGAGCGCGAGACCACACCGGACGCGGTTCCCTGCGTGCCGTCGACGGTGGCGATGACGGTCAAGGTCCTGCCGCGGGTGACACCGTTGGTGGTGAGCGCGTTGCCGGCCCAGCGGAGATTGGCGGAGGAGTGCTCGTCGGCGATGACCACGCAGCCGTCGGCGGTGGACAGTTCGAGGGCGCGCTCGACGATTTCGTGCGGCTTGCTGATGCGACTGGTGCTCATCGTCCGGCCTCCTGCGTGGTGTTAAGGATGTTGACGCCGCGGAACAGGGCCGAAGGGCAGCCGTGGGAGACCGCCGCCACCTGGCCCGGCTGGGCCTTGCCGCAGTTGAAGGCGCCGCCCAGGACATACGTCTGCGGTCCGCCGACCGCCTCCATCGAGCCCCAGAAGTCCGTCGTCGTCGCCTGGTACGCGACATCGCGGAGCTGGCCCGTCAGTTCGCCGTTCTCGATACGGAAGAACCGCTGCCCGGTGAACTGGAAGTTGTAGCGCTGCATGTCGATCGACCACGACCGGTCGCCGACCACATAGATCCCGCGCTCCACTCCGCCGATCAGGTCCTGCGTGCTCAGCCCGCCGGGATCCGGCCGCAGCGACACATTCGCCATCCGCTGTACGGGCACATGTCCGGGCGAGTCCGCGTAGGCGCAGCCATTGGAGCGGCCCAGACCGGTGAGCTTCGCGATCCGGCGGTCGAGCTGATAGCCGACGAGCGTGCCGTCCTTGACCAGGTCCCACGACTGCGCCTCGACGCCCTCGTCGTCGTAACCGATGGTCGCCAGACCGTGCTCGGCGGTCCTGTCGCCCGTCACATTCATCACCGAGGAGCCGTACGCCAGCTTCCCGAGCTGGTCGAACGTCGCGAACGAGGTGCCCGCGTACGCCGCCTCGTACCCGAGCGCCCGATCCAGCTCGGTGGCATGGCCGATCGACTCGTGGATGGTCAGCCAGAGATTCGACGGATCGACGACCAGGTCGTAGGTGCCCGCCTCGACGCTCGGCGCCCGCATCTTCTCGGCGAGCAGCCCGGGGATACGCTCCAGCTCCGCGTCCCAGTCCCAGCCGGTTCCGGTCAGGTACTCCCAGCCGCGCCCGGCCGGCGGCGCGATCGTGCGCATCGAGTCGAACTCACCGCTCTCGCCGTCGACCGCGGTGGCGGTGAGCTGCGGATGCAGCCTGACGCGCTGCTGGGTGGTGACCGTACCGGCGGTGTCCGCGTAGAACTTGTTCTCATGGACGGTGAGCAGCGACGCGTCCACATGCGCGACGCCCTCCGCGCGCAGCAGCCGCCCGCTCCACTCCGCGAGCAGCCCGCTCTTCTCCTCGTCGGGCACGTCGAACGGATCGATCTCGTACGACGACACCCAGGTCTTCTCCGTGTGCACCGGCTCCTCGGCCAGCTCGACGCGCTCGTCCGAACCGGCCGCCGAGATCACCTTCGCGGAGAGCTTCGCCATCGCCACGGCCTGTCCGGCCACCCGCGCCGCCGCGTCCATGGACAGATCGACGCCGGACGCGAAGCCCCAGGCACCGCCGTGCACCACCCGGACCGCGTAGCCGAGATCCGTGGTGTCCGACGAACCGGCCGGC
>NZ_FMDK01000466.1 GCF_900091995.1 Streptomyces sp. MnatMP-M17 | reverse complement strand
CGCAACGCCTCCCGCCGGCCCGGCTCCGCGCCCGCCGAGCTGCCCGCGGTCCTCGGCAGCGAGGCGGCGGGCGTGGTGGAGGAGATCGGCGCGGGTGTGGAGGGCTTCGCCGTCGGGGACGCGGTCTTCGGCTCCACTCTCACCGGCGGTTACGCGGAGTACACCCTGCTTCCGGTCGGGATCGCCGCGCACAAGCCGGACGCGCTCCCGTTCACGGACGCGGCCACACTGCCGGTCGCGGCGGCGACCGCGTACGACGCCGTGCACCAGCTCGCTCTGGAGCCCGGTGCCACTCTGCTGATCACCGGCGCGGGCGGCGGAGTGGGCGTGGCCGCCGTGCAGATCGCGCGCGGTCTCGGTATCCGGGTCCTCGGTACGGCGAGCGCGGGCAAGAAGGAGTTCGTCGAGTCGCTGGGCGCCGTCCATGTGCTTCCCGGGCCCGGTCTCACCGAGCGTGTGAAGGCCGTGGCGCCCGACGGTGTCGACGCCGTCCTGGACCTGGTCGGCGGCCCGGCCCTGCCCGAGGCGGCCGAAGTGCTCGCCGATCCCGAGGGACGACTGATCAGCGCGGCCGACAAGGGCACGGTGCCGGAGCTGGGCGGCGCGGCCGTCGTACGGGCCCGTACCGCCGCCGTCCTCGACGCGGTCGCCGAACTCGCGGTGAGCGGGACGCTTCGGCCGTATGTGACACGGACCTTTCCGCTGGAGCGCGCGGACGAGGCGCTGCGCGCGGTCGAGGACGGACATGTCCAGGGCAAGATCGTGATCGAGGTCGGCGCATGAGCACCCGACCGTCCATATCGCGCCCTGCCGAACCGCGCACCCGGGATCCCCGGCCCTCGGACGTGCGTACGCCGGATTCCCGTACGCCGGATCCTCGGTCCTCCGACCTCAAACCCGCCGGCCCGCGGCCTCGTCGGCATCCGCTGGACGAGCCCGTGCGCTCCGCGCTCACCGGACCGCACGCGCACTTCGCCGAGCGCCGTGGCCGGCTGCTGCGCTATCCGTCCGAGGTGTCGCTCTGGGTGGCCCTGCCGGAGGATCCCGACGAGCGGGACTGGGCCGACGCCGCCGCCCTCGCGGGACCGGGCGGATCCCTCGGGCTCGTCGGCTTCGACGGTTCCGTGCCCGACGGCTGGGAGATCACCTTCCACGCCGGCGGAGTGCAGCTCGTGGACGCCGGAGTGGCCGCCGCGCCGGACGAGGAGGCCGTACGCCTCGGTCCCGCCGATGTGCCGGAGATGCTCGACCTGGTCGAGCGCACCCAGCCGGGTCCCTTTCTGCCGCGCACCGTCGAGATGGGCACCTATCTGGGCATCCGCCGTGAGGGCGCGCTCGTGGCGATGGCCGGGGAGCGGATGCGTCCGCCGGGCTGGTCCGAGATCAGCGCGGTCTGCACCGCACCGGAGTTCCGCGGCCAGGGCCTCGCGGCCCGTCTCGTCGTGGCCGTCTCGTATGAGATCCGGTCCCGTGGCGAGACGCCGTTCCTGCACGCCGCCGCCTCCAATACGGGCGCCATCAGGCTCTATGAGTCCCTGGGCTTCCGGCTCCGCAAGGAGACGACCTTCCGCGCCGTACGCGTCCCGGACGTCCCGGAGTAGGGGGACCGCGGGATTTTGTTGACTCCCACGCCATCGGTATGCTCCTGACCTGCGGGGATGTCCGCAAGGTCGGTAAATGCCACCATGTGGGACTCCGGCGTACGAGTGGTACGGGCGGTACGAGTGATCGAGGAACGGCAGCGGCGATGACGGTGACAGAGGGCGGCCCCGCGTACGGCGAGAGCCCCGTCCACGACGGGATCCCGGCGCAGGCGGCGCAGGGCGGGAGCCAGGAGTACGGCCCCGGTATCGATCCGGAGCGGATGGCCGTCTGCCTGAGCGTGCTGGACGAACTCGACTCGCTGGATGTCGACCATCCCGACGCGATCGCGGTCCGGCGTGCCACCGCCGGTATCTACCGGACCGTGAAGCAGCGCCGCCGCCAGGAGCGCCGGGCCGCCAAGACCGCCCACGACAAGGCCGTCACCGAGGCCACCGCCACCGGCTCGGCCGAGCGCATCGACGACGAGACACAGGGCCTGCTGCCCTCCTCCTCGGTCACCGGAGAGATCGCGGGCATACTTCAGCGCCCGCGCTCCTGCTACATCTGCAAGACGCGCTACACCGAGGTCGACGCCTTCTACCACCAGCTCTGCCCGGCCTGCGCCACCGAGAACCGCGCCCGCCGCGAGGCCCGTACGGATCTCACCGGCAGGCGCGCGCTGCTCACCGGCGGCCGGGCCAAGATCGGGATGTATATCGCGCTACGGCTGCTGCGCGACGGCGCCCACACCACCATCACCACGCGCTTTCCCGCAGACGCCGTCCGCCGCTTCAAGGCGATGCCCGACAGCGACGACTGGATCCACCGGCTCAAGATCGTCGGGATCGATCTGCGGGATCCGGCGCAGGTCGTCGCCCTCACCGACTCCGTCGCCGCCGAGGGCCCGCTGGACATCCTGATCAACAACGCCGCGCAGACGGTACGCCGCTCCCCGCAGGCGTACAGCGAGCTCCTCGCCGCCGAGTCCGCGCCGCTGCCCGCCGGAGAGCTGCCGGCCTCCGAGGTGATCGGCGCGTTCGGCAGCGGCGCCCAGCCCGTGCTGCGCGCCGCCGGCGCCGAGGCCCTGAGCGCCTCCGACATCACCTCGCTCGCCCTGGTCGGCGGCTCGGCCTCGCTCGCCAGGATCGAGGCGGGCACGGCGATCGACGCGGGCGGGCTCGTACCGGATCTGCACGACACCAACAGCTGGGTGCAGACCGTCTCCGAGGTCGATCCGGTCGAGCTGCTCGAAGTGCAGCTCTGCAACTCCACCGCGCCGTTCATCCTCATCAGCAGGCTCCGTCCGGCGATGGCCGCCGCCGAGGCCAAGCGCACCTATGTGGTGAATGTCTCCGCCATGGAGGGCGTCTTCAGCCGCGGCTACAAGGGCGCGGGCCATCCGCACACCAATATGGCCAAGGCCGCGCTGAACATGCTCACGCGCACCAGCGCCCAGGAGATGTTCGAGTCCGACGGCATCCTGATGACCGCCGTCGACACCGGCTGGATCACCGACGAGCGCCCGCATCCGGACAAGATGCGTCTCGCCGACGAGGGCTTCCACGCTCCGCTCGATCTGATCGACGGCGCGGCCCGGGTGTACGACCCGATCGTGCGCGGCGAGGGCGGCGAGGACCTCTACGGCTGCTTCCTCAAGGACTACGCACCTGCCAACTGGTAGTGCGCCGTTCGGCCGGAACATCACCAGAACGTGAACCCGGGAGAGCGCCGAGCTGCTCATCTGGTTACTCTGGGAGGTACGGGCGGCCACGCACGGGATACACCATCTCCACGGCCGCCGCTGGGACAGGCCCACTACCAAGGCCGCGGTCCCGTCTCTGAAACGGCGCCACCGCGACGGAACTGCCCCTGTCCCAGAGTTGCACGACGCAGAGGAGCGCGCGGTGACACGAAAGCCGACCAAGCAGGAAGAAAGACCGGCGAAGGCCGACAAGCCCAAGCCAGGCCCCGAGAAGATCGGCAACCTGGAGGTGTGGGCCAGATCGGCTCCCATCAGGCTCGCCGGCTACGAGGACGACCTGGCCGAGCCGCACATCCTGCCCGGTATCGACTGAACCGGACGCCGTCCGTCCCGTGCCCCGGGATCTCCGGGGTGCGGGACGTCTTTTTCGCGGCGGACTCGCGGCGGACCTACGGCGGAGATCTCTCCGCTCTCAGCCTCCGGCCGTGATCCGGTGCAGCGTACGGCCCAGCCACTTGGCATAGCCGAGCTGGAGCACCGGCACCAGCGGTCCCGCGAGCCGCGAGTACCAGCGGGCGGGACGGCTGAACGCCATGACCGTGAACCACACCGAGCCGTCCTCGCGCAGCTCGACCACGAAAGACTCCTCGCCGCACTCCGGATGGCCGGGCAGCGTCCCGTACGCGAAGCCGGTGCGGTCCTTCTCGTACGCCGTCCACACCACCTGGCACGGCGCGCTCAGCCGCAGCGGGCCCGGACCGACGGAGACCTCCACATCGGTGCCCGGCTCCGCCCAGGGCGATCCGGCCAGGATCCGCGCGCCCGCCGCGCGGTGCAGCCGCCAGGTGGTGACCGCCCCTCCGGCTGCCTCGAAGACCGTACGGCCGCGGCCGATCCTGACGCGGTGATGGAGATGGTGATAGCCCTCGGGAAGCGGGCCGAGCCGGGTCGCGCCCACCTCGCGGTAGCTGAATACGCCGAAGGCACTGCTGTCCGGCGCGGGACGCGGCTGGGCGGGCTTCATGGGCTTCATACGGCGGTCTCCTTACCGAGGACGTGCCGAGGATGTGCCGAACCGGGGGAGTGCCGACGCCACCGGCGGCGTAGTCGAGGCGTACCCGGTGTGAGGGCGGTGTACGACGACTCGGCGGGACGCGGCTCGCGCGGCGCGACGGCGGTGTGCGGCCCACCGTGATCCGGCTGACCAGCACGGACATCCTGTACAACCCCCTGGACTTGAACGTGTTCAAGTTCCGCGATCACCTTATGCCGTCACCTGAACGTGTTCAAGCCCCGGGCCCGTCCGCCTCGTTCCCGCTTGCGAGGGCGCCGACCGTCCGGCAGACATAAGGAGGACATCCATGGAGGAAGAGGAAGAGGAAGAGGCGGGAGATCACGGTGCGCTCACCCAACCGTCGTCGGCATGCCACGCTTGCCGCGCTGACCGCGGGCATTCTGATCACAGCAGGCTGCGGCGGGGACGGCGGCGAGAACACGTCGGGCCCTCAGATCAACGAGCTCTACTTCCAGCGGGCCGAGGACCAGGGCCCGGATCCGTTCACTCCGTCGACCGCCCTGGAGCTGCCCAAGGGTGCCGCCAAGGCTGGGACCTCTGTGGAGGAGGACGAATCGTACGACGAGAGCGGCAACGGACGGACGGCACGCGCTCTGCCCGGCTCCACGCCCGGTCTCTACGGCGGTGTCCAGGCCGCCTCCAGTTGTGATGTGGAGCGTCAGGTCCAGTTGCTCACCGAGGACGAGGCCAAGGCCGGGGCCTTTGCCCAGGGCGCGCGGGTCGGCCAGGAGTCGGTGCCGGAATTCCTGCGCGGACTCACTCCGGTCTTCCTGCGCGCCGACATCCGGATGACGAACCACGGCTTCCGGGACGGAGCCGCCGCCGAGTTCCAGTCCGTACTCCAGGCGGGCACCGCCGTCCTGGTGGACGGTCATGGACTGCCGAGAGTGCGCTGCACCGGCGGCAGTCCGCTGCGTCCGCCGGTCGTCGCCCAGGGCTCCATGACCCATCGCGGGAGTCCATGGCGCGGATACCGGCCCGAGCGTGTCGTCGTCATCGACCGCACCGCCCAGCCGCTCAGCAGTCTGATCCTTGTCGACACGGTGAACAACGACTGGATCGAGCGGCTGACCGGTACCCATGGCGAGGCCGACGGTCGTCCCGGAACCACTCCGGCGTACGGCCCGGACGCCGACATCACCGATCCGAATGTCGTCAGGACGCCGGAGCAGCCGTCGTCCTCGGGTATCCCCGGAGGCCCTCGGCAGGCTCCGGCTCCGGAGGCGCCGGCTCCGACGCGGGCGCCCGGCGGGACGACCGGACAGCAGAGCGAGCCGCTCGCGCCCAGGTCGCAGCCGGACACCCAGCCTGATTTCCGGCCCGACGGCGGCTCCGGGGCGGACGCCGACGAACAGCAGATGGAGGGCCTGCTGATCGGTCCCGTGTCGTTCCAGGGCTGACGTGCGTCTCGGGACCGAGGTGAGGGGACGTCCCGCATCCGACCGGACCAGTCGAAGAATCCGACAAATAATGACAGAGTGTCTCCATGGCTGAACGGGCAGCGGGGCTGCTGTCGCTCCCCGACGACTGGCCCGCCGAGCCGGACATCAGCCTCTCCCTCAACGGGATGGGCACCTTCGACTGGGACCTCGACAGCGGACTGCTGTATCTGGACGCGACCGCCCTCGATGTGCTCGGCACCCGGCCCGACGAGTACGACGGCCGGCCGCAGAGCCTGGCGTCCCGGGTCCCGCGCGAGGAGGGCATCCGGCTGGACACGGTGGTGTCGCGGGCGCTCAGCGACGGCAGCACCGGGTACGGCGCGTACTTCCGGGTCCGGCTGCGGGACGGATCCCTGCGCTGGACCCACACCCAGGGCAGCATCCGCCGGGACACCGACGGCCGGGCGACGCGCGTCATCGGGGTCGTCCGCGACGCCGTCCAGGAGCTGGCCGACTCCACCGCGCGGCTCGAACTGGCCGCGGTGCGCCGCGTGCAGACCAGTGTTGTCGAGGGCACCGCCGCCGCGCTCGCCCACGCCAGGACCGTGCAGGACGTCATCGACGTACTCAAGGAGTCCGGCGGTCTGGAGCATCTCGGCGCCACCAGCCTGGTGATGGGCCTGCTGGAGTCCGGGCGTATCCATCTCGTCGCCGAAGGGCCCGAGGGCTCGTATGTGCCGGGCACGCGCGTGACGCGGATCGACGAGGGATATCCGATGAGCGAGGTGGTGCGGACGCTGGCGCCGCGCTTCATCGAGTCCGCCAAGGAGTTCGCCGTCTCCTATCCGCTGCTCTGGCCGAGGATCAGCGAGCTCGGTATCAACGCCGCCGCCTATCTGCCGCTGATCGCGCAGGCCCGGCCGATCGGGGCGCTCGGGCTGCTCTACCGCGACAAGGACGGTTTCACCGCCGAGGACCGCAATCTGCTGGTCGCTCTCGGCAGCAGCATCGCCCAGGGCCTCCAGCGCGCCGTCCTCTTCGAGCAGGAGCACGATCTGGCGGAGGGACTCCAGCAGGCGATGCTGCCGCGCCGGATCCCGGCCGTGCCCGGCGCCGAGATCGCGGTCCGCTACCGCTCGGCCCGGTTCGGCAGGGACATCGGCGGCGACTGGTACGACGTCATCCCGCTGCCCGGCGGCCGGGTCGGGGCGGTGATCGGAGACGTACAGGGCCATGACACCCATGCCGCCGCTGTGATGGGCCAGCTCCGTATCGTCCTGCGTGCCTACGCGGCCGAGGGACACGCGCCGGCCACCGTGATGGCGCGCGCCTCGGTCTTCCTCCATGAGCTGGACACCGACCGCTTCGCGACCTGCACCTACGCGGAGGCCGACCTGTCGACGGGCGTGGTCCAGCTCGTACGGGCCGGTCATGTCGATCCGCTGATCCGGGACACCGACGGCCACTGCCGGAGGCTGCCGGTGCCGGGCGGGCTGCCGCTCGGGCTCTCGGCGTTCTTCGGACGGCTCGACTATCCGGTCGAGACCGTCGAACTCGATCCGGGCCAGACGCTGATGCTCTACACCGACGGTCTGGTGGAGCTGCCCGGCGCGGATCTGGACGACGGGATACAGCTGCTGACCGCGCTGGTCCGGGACGGACCGCGCGACCTCCAGATACTGGCCGACCGGCTGTGCGCGGTCATGGACGAGCGCAACGGTGACGACGATGTCGCCGTACTGCTGCTGCGGCGCGGCGGCGCACGCGCCCCGGTCCCCGGCGGCCGGCTTCAGCAGCAGGTCTCCCGTGGCGACCCGGAGGGCCTGCGCACCGCCCGGCACATGATCCGGGCGGCGGTGGGTGCCTGGGGCGCCAGGGAACGCGCGGACGAGATCGAGCTGGCGGCGGACGAGCTGATCACCAACGCACTGATGCACACGGACAACGGCGCGGTCGTGACCGTACGCGTGCTGTCCGGCGCGGAGCGACGGCTCAGGGTCGAGGTGGAGGACTGCTCCAGCGTCCTGCCGCACCGTCGCGACGCCGGTGAGTCGGGTGTCTCGGGCCGCGGGCTGCTGCTGGTGGACCAGCTCTCCGACGCATGGGGAGTGGAGTCCCGCGGCAGTGGCAAATGCGTCTGGTGCGAGTTCGTCGTCCCGGACCGGCCATCACCCTGAACGGCCGTCACACCGTTGGGCACAGGTCGTTGACTTCAGGTGAAGTGGCCATACTTGACCGTAATCGACCATTCGCGATTGGTTTTCTCCTCCCTCTACCGTCTGGGGCTCCCTTGACCACCGAGCTGCTGGCACCTCTCGATCTGGCTTTCTGGCATCTCGAATCCGCCGACCATCCCATGCATCTCGGCGCGCTCGCCGTCTTCACCGCCGCGCCCGGGACGGCGGGCGGCGCGGGACTGCTGGAGCTGCTCGCCGCGCGCGCCGCCGCCATTCCCCGGCTGCGGATGCGGGTACGGGACGTCTGGCTCCCGGTCGGCGGCGCCGCCTGGGCGACCGACAAGGACTTCGACGTACGGCGGCATGTACGGCGGCTGATCCTGCCCGAGGGAGAGTTCGCGGCGCAGGCCGCGCGGCTGGCGGGCGAGCTGATGGAGCGTCCGCTGGAACGCGGCATCCCGCCCTGGGAGATGTACGTCCTGACGCCGAGGCGGCCTGCCGTGGAACGGGCGGGAACGCGGGCGGGAGCACGGGCCGGAAC
>NZ_FMDK01001008.1 GCF_900091995.1 Streptomyces sp. MnatMP-M17 | reverse complement strand
GCGCCGGCACCGAGAGGCCGTCGGAGCGTCAGAGATAGAGGCCCGCGTCCGAGCCCGCCTGCTGGGCCGGGACCGAGGCCGGGCCGCTGCCCCGGCGCAGCGCGTACAGCTCGGCCAGCGTCGCGCCCTCGCGGCCGACCGACGCCTCCCAGTCGCCGTCCTCCCTGCTGAGCCAGGACAGCGCCTCCGACCGGGTCAGCGAGCCGACCTCGATCCTGGCCAGACAGCGGCCGGGACGGACCACCGCCGGATGCAGCCGCTCCAGATCCTCATTGGTCGTCACGCCCACCAGAACGTTCCTGCCCTGTCCCAGCAGACCGTCCGTGAGATTCAGCAGCCGCGACAGCGCCTGGCCCGCCGTGTGCTTGGCCTCGCCGCGGATCAGCTCGTCGCAGTCCTCCAGGAGCAGCAGCCGCCAGCGGCCCTTGGCCGAGCCGTCGTCCTCGCCGATCGCGATGTCCATCAGATAGCCGACGTCGTTGAAGAGCCGCTCCGGGTCCAGTACGCAGTCGACCTGGCACCAGTCGCGCCAGGAGCGGGCCAGCGTACGCAGCGCCGAGGTCTTGCCGGTGCCCGGCGGGCCGTGCAGCAGGAGCAGCCGGCCCGCGATGTCGTCCGGCGTCACCTTCATCAGCCGGTCCATCGCGTCAGCCACCGGCGCGGTGTAGTTGGGCCTGACCTCGTCCCAGGTGCCCGCGGCGATCTGCCGGGTGGTGCGGTGCGGGCCGCGCCTGGGCGACACGTACCAGAAGCCCATCGTCACATTCTCCGGCTGCGGCTCCGGCTCGTCCTGCGCGCCGTCGGTCGCCTGCTCATGGATCTTCTCGGCGAGTTCACGGCTGACGGCCGTGACGGTGACATCCGCGCCACGGTTCCAGCGCGAAACGAGCAGCGTCCATCCGTCGCCCTCCGCGAGCGTCGCGCTGCGGTCGTCGTCGCGCGCCGAGCGCAGCACGGCGGCGCCGGGCGGCAGCAGCGTGACGCCCGACCTGACGCGGTCGATCGTCGAGCTGTACGAGTACGGCTGCTCGCCCGTCGCGAAACGGCCGAGGAACAGCGCGTCGACCACATCCGACGGCGAGTCGCTGTCGTCGACGGTGAGCCGGATCGGCAGTGCGTCCTGAGGCTTGGCAGACATGCCGCCCATGATCCGGCACGGGGACGGCCTATGCACGGTGTTTTGACTCCGGCGGCGGGCCGCGCCGGAACCGTCGGGCCCGGTCCCGGTCGACGGCCGCGGTACGGCCGGGACGTCGGCGGGCAGTTGATCCGGCCTCGTCATGGCCGGCCGGCGGACACCGTACGGCCCAGCGCGACCGCCCGGCGGGCGCGGCGCACCACGGCATACGCCTTGGTCAGCGCCCGGTCGCCGGCGAAGGCACGGACGACCGCCCGTCCCTCGACCAGCCGTCCGAACTCCTCGATCCCGGTGGTGCGCCGTACGGTCACCCGCTCCAGGGCGTACGGGCCCTGGCCGCGCCGCGCCAGCGCGTTGCCCACGGCAACCGACTGGGCGAACCCGGCCGCGCGGACCGTACGCCGTACCCGCCGGCTGGAGTAGCCGTACGGATACGCGAACGAGCCGGGCGCCGTGCCCAGCTCCTCAGCGATGATCTCCCGGCAGCGCCGGACCTCGGCGCCGAGCCGCTCGTCGTCCAGCTGGTCCAGCTCGGGATGGGTGTGGCTGTGGCCGCCGATCTCCAGGCCCGCGGTGGCCAGTTCCCGTGTCTGGTCCCAGTCGAGCATGGTGTCGAGGGCGCCGCCCTCGTCGTACGGTCCGCGCAGCCAGCCGGTCGAGACGAACACGGTGGCGGTGAAGGAGTACGAGGAGAGAACGGGCAGGGCGTGCCGGTGCACGCCCTCGTAACCGTCGTCGAAGGTGATCAGTACGGGCCGAGGCGGCAGCGGCCGAGGCGGCAGCGGGCCACCGGTCCGCCAGGCGGCGGCGAGCCGCGCCGTGGTGACCGGGGTGAATCCGCGTGCGTGGAGCAGCTCCATCTGCTCGGTGAAGTCCTCGGGCGAGACGGACAGGGCGCGGGTCGCGGGAGCGGGCCGGTGTCCGACGGCGTGGTACATGAGGATCGGTACGGCCGCCGGTGGCCCGGACGGGCCCGGCGGACG
>NZ_FMDK01000710.1 GCF_900091995.1 Streptomyces sp. MnatMP-M17 | reverse complement strand
TTCCGGTACGGACGGTACAGGCGGTACGGACGGCGGCGCGGGGGCAGCCGCAGGTCCGGGTCCGGGTCCAGGTCCGGGTCCAGTAGGCATCATCGGAGGCGGTACGGGCGCGTGCGCCTCGGGGCCGGGAACGTACCCGACCGCCGGACCGGACCCCGGGCCCGAGAACGCGGCTCCCTGGGCCGTGGCGAGGGCTGCCGCTCCACGCTCAAGACGGTCGAGCCGCGCCTGTACCGAGCGCTCGTCGTCAAAGGCGGCGGGCAGCAGCACGCGGGCGCAGATCAGCTCCAACTGGAGACGCGGCGAGGTCGCTCCGCGCATCTCCGTCAGCCCGGTGTTGACCAGATCGGCCGCCCGGCTCAGCTCGGCCGCGCCGAAGACCGACGCCTGGGCCGTCATCCGCTCCACGACATCGGCGGGCGCGTCGATCAGGCCCTTCTCGCCGGCGTCCGGCACGGCGGCCAGAATGAGCAGGTCACGCAGCCGCTCCAGCAGATCGGCGACAAAGCGCCGCGGGTCGTTGCCGCCCTCGATGACCTGGTCGACAACCTCGAAAGCCGCGGCTCCGTCGCCCGCCGCGAACGCGTCCACCACCGCGTCGAGCAGGGATCCGTCCGTATAACCGAGCAGGGACGTCGCCATGGCGTACGTCACACCGTCCTCGGCCGCGCCCGCGAGCAGCTGGTCCATGACGGACATCGAGTCACGCACGGATCCGCCGCCGGCCCGTACGACCAGCGGCAGCACGCCGTCCGCGACGGGAATGCCCTCCTTGCCGCACACCTCGCCGAGATACTCGCGCAGCGTCCCCGGCGGGACCAGCCGGAACGGATAGTGGTGCGTACGCGACCGGATCGTCCCGATGACCTTCTCGGGCTCGGTGGTCGCGAAGATGAATTTGAGATGCTCCGGCGGCTCCTCGACCACCTTCAGCAGGGCGTTGAAGCCCGCCGAGGTGACCATGTGCGCCTCGTCGATGATGTAGATCTTGTAACGACTGCTCGCGGGACCGAAGAACGCCTTCTCGCGAAGATCACGGGCATCGTCCACACCACCGTGCGACGCGGCGTCGATCTCGATGACATCGATCGATCCAGGCCCGTTCCTGGCGAGGTCCTGACAGGACTGGCACTCACCGCACGGCGTCGGCGTGGGCCCCTGCTCACAGTTCAGACAGCGCGCGAGGATGCGCGCACTGGTCGTCTTCCCACAGCCACGGGGCCCGCTGAACAGGTACGCATGGTTGACTCGGTTGTTCCGCAGCGCCTGCTGCAACGGGTCGGTGACATGCTCCTGCCCGATGACCTCGGCGAAGGACTCGGGACGATAGCGGCGGTACAGCGCAAGGGACGACACACCTACGACGATATCGGCCCCCTCCGACATCGCGCCCGTACCACCGGCCCAACGCAAGCGCCCCCCACGCACCCGCCAGAGCCGACCTACCCTTGCTGCCTTCCGGCCCTGGGGGAGTTCAGTCAGATAGCGCCACGTGAGGGGCTGCGCCCACAGTACCCGATCCCCACCCCCCACAACGAGTTCGCGAGCACGGCTCAGCGTCTTGTATTGTTTGCCGCGGAGGATTCGCCTAGTGGCCTAGGGCGCACGCTTGGAAAGCGTGTTGGGGGCAACCCCTCACGAGTTCGAATCTCGTATCCTCCGCTCATGCTCTCACCGGGCATAACGTCGTAGGGCCCCACCGGTCGCGGTGGGGCCCTACGACGTTCGTAGTTGCAGTTTTAGTTGCAGTTCCGCCCTGGCCTCACTGGCTCTAGGACTCGGTAGATTTGTCGCGACTCTGGCCCGGGAGCCGGAACCGCCCCCGGAAAAGATGGGACGGGTCGCGCAGCTGCGGACCGCGACGATCGCGGTGGCCTTCGGCGCGAGCCGGTTGAGCCACTCGCTGGTGGTCATCGGCCGACCGGTGCCGGGGTGTGCAGAAACCGTGCCAATAGCCGTCGTCGTGCAGCTCCTTGCACGTACCAGTGCACCGGGCTAGGAAGAACCTGTGGCGACGCTCACATCGGGCCGCCCATGCGGCTGACGGTGAGTTCCACGGGGGTGACGCGCTGGCTGTGGAAGGTCCAGGCAGTCCCCGTCCAACGCCCTTCCTGATACGCAAAGATCAGCGAGACGATGCTGTGGAAGCCGAGCTCGGTATCGTCCAGGAGCTGACGGTAGGTGGCCGTGTCACGTGCGCTGGGGGCCGGGCGGCCGGTGGGATGGGTGTGCCATTCGCCGACCCAGACGCTGCGGTCGGTCGTGAAAGCCTTGTCGGCGAGCGTCTGGGCGTGCGCGAGATCGCGCAGGAAGTACGTGGGGGTGCGGACAGCGGCGGGGCCGGGCGTTCCGGCGTGGCGGACCGTGACGGAGTCGCGGGTGTGATGTCCAAGCAGAATTCCCCCGGTCTCGTTGGTGTGGTCGGCCATTCGCAGTTCGGTGGTGATCACGCGGGCGGCCGGGACAGTGAGGTGTACGACGGTCACGGGCTGCGGGGTCACGGCACTTCGCAGGTGGGGCAGCCGGATCTGGGCGGGGTGGCGGGAAGCCAGCGAAGCTCAGCGGTGCGGTTGAGGTCGAAGGGCGGTGCCCAGCCGGGTTGGCGGCTCAGTCCGAGCAGGGCGTGCTCTCCGGGCAGGCGCTGAGCGGGGTGGCCAGCATGTTCGAGGAGGGTGGCAATGGCGGTCTTCGCCGCGAGGTGGGCGACGAGGTGGAGGTCGGGGCCGACGGCGGTCATCGGCCGGTGCGGGGTGCCGGTGCCGTATCCGGCGTCCAGGGCAGGCTCTGGGTCAAGGCTGCCGGCTTCGGTGAGGCTGTGGCGACGGCAGGTCAGGCAGCCGTGCTGGGGCCAGGGGCGCAGCCGAAGGATCTCGCCGAGGGCTCCGTCCTGCAGGACGCAGGCAAGGACGGCGGTGAGGCCCGCGCGGCGGGCCAGGTGACCGGTGACGCGGCGAGCGGCCACTCCGTCGGCCGCGCAGATGACGAGGTCGGTGTCCATGAGGCGGGCACGGATCTGATCAGCGTGCTCGATGACGTCCAGGGCGAGAGGGGTGACTGCGGTGTCGGGGCGCAGTGAGGCGAGTTCCTCGGCTAGGGCGGTGACCTTGGTCCGGCCGATGTATTTGCGGGAGCTGGTGTGCCGGACGAGGTTGTGCCATTGGAGGCGATCAGGATCGACGAGGGTGAGGTGACCGACGCCGTATCCGGCCAGCGCATGCGCGGTAGCCGAGCCGATACTCCCCGCCCCGATCAACATGACGCGTGCGCTGCGGAGTTCTTCGACGGGCCAGTGCCCTTCGAGCTGCGGGATGCCGGTCGCTTCGGGCTCGACTGACGCCTCGAGCGGCTGGATGCCTGCGCGGGTGACGTGCCAGGCGAGGAGGTCGGGCAGACCGCTCTCGGGAAACGCGTCCTTCACGCCAGGGGCGTGGGTGATGGCCACATAGGCGCCGGCGCCCGGCGCCTTGAAACCGCTGGGCACGGCGTCCTTAAACGCGTCAAGCGTCAAAGAGGTGCCGCGCCGTACGCGCAGGTGGTACCAGAGCGCGTGGAGTTCACTGGTGGCCCGGTACCAGTAGCCGGTGGGACGGGAGTCGCAGCTCGCAAGCAGCCGGCTCCGGGGTGCGGAAGGATCCACCGAGATGATGGCTCCTGATGCTCCTTCGGAGATGCCGCTCACGACGGCAAGGTCGTCGGGCGGGCTGATGCGCAACGACAGTCGCCCTGATGAGCCTGCGGTGCGGAGTCTGGCCGCGGCGGCGTGCGGGATGAGGATCAGCACGCGGGACCGTCCTGCCCGGCGGTGTCCGGCTCACCGTGCCCGTCGGTGTCCTCGGGTTCTGGGAGCTGGGCCAGAAGGTGGTCGAGGCTGTGGTCGGTGACGATTCCGCTGCCGGTCATGTGCTCGATCACCTGGTGCTTCATCAGCGCGTACTCGATTCGCCAGCCAGCAGCCTTAAGCAACAGGTCGACCGCGGACTCGCGGCCCGTCCATATGTCGTCGCGCAGGAGGCACAAGCTGGCGTCGCCGTTGACGTGCCAGCGGTGCTGGGTCCACTCCAACGGGTCGGGCAGCGGGTCGAGGGGGAAGATCCGGGGAGCCAGCATGGGGTATGCCTGGCTGTATTCCAGGCGCAGTTGGAGACCGCTCTCGCCGATCCAGCCGGTGAGGCAGGCGGGCTCGGGCCGGTCGAACGGCCAGCGGGGCAGCGTTCCCTGCCATCCACCCGCTCCCTCGTCGCTGAACACGAGGTCGGGAAAGCGGGTAGGGATCTCCTCCTGGTCTCGGCGCAGTCGGCGTGGTTCGCACTCCCACCAGCTGATGGGAGTGCGGGTGCCGCCAGCAGCTGCGGTTGTCATCCCTGGGGCGCGTCCTTGATGGGGCGGGCAGTGATGAGCGCGGGCGCGCCGATCAGCGAGCTGGTCTTCTTCGGTGCCGCAGCCGGGGCCGGGAAGTCCTCGCCGAAGATCTTCTGCCACAGGCGCAGCGCCTCGTCGGTGTCGCCTTCGGCCGCCGCCGCGCAAGCCTGGTCCGCCAGGTCCGCAGCCTCGGCGAACGCATCCGACAGGCCCTGGCGGTCCAGGTCGGGCTGGATCTCGCCGCACAGACCGGCCGGGTCCCACACACCCTCGTTGACTCGGACCGCGGCAGCAGTGAAGAACGTCTTCAGCCCCTGGGAGCGGTTGCCGGAAGTGGGCAGGCACTGCAGGGCGAGGACCTCCATGACGAGGGACTTGACGCGTCCCTCGACCGGCGCGTCGAGCCGCCACTGCTTGAGCAGCCTGACCAGGGGCCGGAAGTACGACCAGGCCCGCTGGCGTTCGGCCACTATGTCGATCAGGTACTCGGGGTTGGCGGGAACCCACCGGGCGCTGAGCTGCTCGGGGATGAGCAGTGAGTCGTCGGGCTGCCGCAACGCGGCCATGACGTCGACAGTGAAAGCCTCCGGGTCGTCGGGATCGTCAAGGAAGCACTTGACGGCGTGGTTGCGCAGCAGGGTGTGTCTGACCACGGTGGCGTGGGTGCCTTTGCTCTGGCTCAGCAGCCGGTTGACCTGAGAGCGGATGTGCTCGAGGGCCTCCTCCGCGCTCGGCCCGCTGCTCCCCCAATCGGGGTGCTCGTCCGGGTCGTAGACGACCACGATGTCGACGTCGTGGATGGGCTTGAGCTGAGTACTGCGGCTCAAGGAGCCCGATCCGAACGTCTCGAGAACGTCGGGCTCTGTCAGCAGCGCCTCCTTGAACAGGTCCCGGCGCCCGCGGGCCAGGCGCGTCTTCTCAATGTCCTCGTCGACGGCCTTCTGTAGCGCGTCGAACCCCTCGTTGATCCCCATGCAGTGTGCCTCCCCTGACTCGCCGTTCAGCCCGGTGGACGCCCCAGGTGCGAGCCCCTGCGGGGCGCGCGGCCGGAAACGGACGTTCGATGGCTGCTCGTTCTCACGCTACGGGCACCCACTGACAATGCCCTTCGGACTGGAAGTCGTCCGGCCGTCGCTGCGGAGGGCCTGTCGGTTCGTGCCGCCGTCACGCCCGTCCCCCACGACCGCATCGGGCCACTGGGGGACGACTTCACCCCCGGGCAGCGAAACCGCGGGACTGGCGGCCGGGGTTTCTACGCGTCTACGACGAATGCCTTTTCATACACCTGCTGCCCGTTGACGTCCTCGTACACCGTGGTGGGTCGCAGGCGGTTCCACCGGTTGCCCAGCAGCAGAGCCAAGCCCATCGGGCCGGCCTGGAAAAGGTGGATCGCGGGGTGCGCGCGGCAGGCACGACGCAGCAGATCCCGGATGCCGACTGCCAGAGCGCTGGCCGCGGCCGTATCCGGGATGGAGTTGTCCTTCGCGCCGCCGGGCGGGCGCAGCACCAGCAGCCGGGAGACGGGCGCCCGCTGCTCCCGCAGGAAGTCGAGTACGTCCTCGGTAGGGTCGATGGCGACCGCGATGGCCACGGCGAGGTCGGATCCGAGTCCGAGAGCGTGCTCTTCGACGTCCGGGGTCAGCACAGCGCTGTACTGGGCAGTGGAGGACCAAACCTGTCCGCGCTGAGCCACGGCCAGGTCGACTCCGGTCACCATGCGGAAGGTCGCGCCGACCGCAAACGCGGCCGCGAGACGCAGACTGCCGGTGACGGCTATGGAGGTTGTGCCCGGCGGCATCCGAAACGGTGCCGCATCGATGTCCGCCTGCAACTGCGCCCACGTCGCCGGGGCCAGCGGACGCCGCTTGACGTAGGGCGAGGCGCCCTCGAAGCGGTCCGCCCAATCCACCGCGTAATCAGCGTCCTCTGCCATCGGGTCCTGTTTCAAAGTGGCGACGGAAAGCACCGCTCGGGACGAGCCAACCTCCAGACGCAGAGACCGAATCGCCTCCCTGACCTCTGCCAGAGACAGCCTGCGCTGCCCATCAGCGACTTGGCGCGCAACCCAGTCCGCACCAGCGTGCATGGCCTCTTCGTTGAACCGCAGCCCGGCCGCGAACATCATCATCTGCAGGTGCTCATGAAGGTGCACCACATCCCGTGACAGGTCGAAACGCAACACCTTCAACAGATCCAGCAGCCTCTCCTCGCTCAGCCCGATACCGGCGGCCCAACGGTTGCGTGCCTGTCCACTCTTGGATCGCGGTCCCTGCTGCGCCCCCTTCGGCACGAGCAACTGGGTGCGGGAATCCCGCTGCGAGATCAGCGGATCCCCGGTGTCCGGGGACCGGTTGCTCAACAGCGCAAGATCGACGGGAGTGCCGTCCCCGGTGAGTTGCTGCCATGCCTGCGCCACTTTGCGCAGGATCGACGGGCCCCCCTGGCCGCTTGGCCTGAGCAAATACTCCTCGTTGACGGGCGAGGAACTGTCCACGGCGTACTTGACCTGCATATAGGTGTGCGGTGGCTCTCTGCGGTACAAGACGACGTCATCCACGTTCCCCACGCCGTCCGCCTCAACACCGACCGCCACCACGGGGTTCGGCACGCGCAGCGCCGCGTCACGCAGCGCCGTGACACAACCCTGCCACGCGACCAACCACTGGTACCGGTCACCGGCGATACGAACACCCGTCGAACTCGGGGCAGGCAAGTGAAGCAAGGAACACGGTCTCCGACTCGAGGGTATTGACATGCAAGCGAATTTGCCGACGCAACGATTGTCGGCCGGCTACCAAACGGCTCAAGCATGCCCTTCGGGCTGCCGACGGGCACTTGCCCTCCAGGATTTCACTTCAGGAATAAGCCGGGCTCACCGAATAAAATATTCTGCGAGCCCGGCTCTGAAGCGCCAAGTTATTCAGCGTCAGAGGACCACAACAGGCCGCCGACTTTGTCGGCTGCATCCTTGAGGACGCGGTCGGTCAGGTGCTGGTACCGGCGGCGCATCCGGGCCGACTGGCCGGGCTCCCAGCCCATGATCGCGTCTGTGACGGTATCCGGAACCCCGAGGATCAGCAGGATGGTGCCGGCGGTGTGGCGGGCGTCATGCAGGCGGCCGTCCCGCAGACCGGTAGCCCCCAGGAGTTCCTTCCACTTATGGTGGTCCGTGTTCGGGTTGAGCGGTTCACCGGTCGGCGAAGTGAAGACGTAGCCCTTCTCCACCCACAGGTCGCGGGCGAGGCGGCGTTCACGGTCCTGTTCATCCCGGTGCTTCGAGAGAAGCTTCATCAGCTCGTCGGGGACACCGGTGGGCCGCCGCCCGGCACGCGACTTGGTGTCCTTCGTCTCCCTGCGGATGTTGATCTTCTGCGGGCAGTAGCCGGGCTTGCGCCCGCAGCGGTCTCCGCAGCCGTGCTGATACCGGGGCCGCAGCCGACCTCGGTGGACGACCAGGACCCCGAGGTCGAAGTCGACGTCCGTCCACTTGAGCCCGAGCACCTCACCCTGGCGCAGCCCGAGGGCCAGAGCGATGACCCAGTGCGCTGAGTTCCGCTGCCGGTTGGCCACTTCGAGGAGGATCTGGACCTCCTCGACCGTGTACGGCACCACCTCTTCCTCCTCCAAGCGAGGGGCTTTGGCGATCGTGGCCGGGGTGTCGGTGAGGTGGCGGCGCCGCTTGGCCTCGTTGAGGGCGGCGCGAACGGTGCGGTGGACCTGGTGCGCGGTGCCTGCCGAACTGCCGTTGTCCTGCATCTTCTTGTAGAAGCGCTCCAGGTGTTCGGGCTCCAGCTTCGTCAGGCGGTGAGCCCCCAGGCCGGGAATGAGGTGGTGGCAGACGGCGACGCGGTAGCCGTCGATGGTGTTCTCGGAGACGTGCAGCGCCGCGATGTTCTCGACCCAGTGGGTCAGCCAGGACTCGACTGTCCAGGTCTGGCCTGCCTTCGGCACGCTTCCGGAGTCACGCTTCCGCTCCAGCTCGCGGACAGCCTTGGTGGCGTCGGCGCGGGTCTTGCGCATGACGTGGCGGCGGTCGGGCTTGCCGCTGTCCTTGACGCCAACGGTGACGTAGCCGTGCCAGTAGCCGTCCTTGCCGAAGTGGATCGATGATGCGCCGTTGGGCTGCCGGGACTTCGCCATGGCTGCCCCTCAGGCCGCGAGAGCGACGGTCGACTGGGCAGTCTTGGCGCGGGCGGCGACGTAGTCGCTCAGCGCCTCGGCCGGAATGCGGCGAAGGCGGCCTATGACGATGGACGGGATCTCACCTGCGGCGAGGAGCGCGTACATCGTGGTCCGGCCGACGCCGAGGCGGCGGGCGGCTTCCTCGACGGTGAGCGCGACCAGCGTGGGGTCGTACGCGGTGCTGATGTTGGCCTGGACGAGGTCGAGGAGCTGTTGCTCGGTCAGGCCGAGGGCATCGGCCAACAGGGCAGCGGAGATGGGTATTTCGGGCACGGAGATTCCTCCCGGCGGCGCGGGTGCAACGCGCAGCCGTGGTTGCTGTGTGGGATGGGCGGTGTGAAAGGGGTCCCGCAGGGCAGCCCCCGGCGTTCGTAGCGCCGGGGACGGGCGGGAGAGGGTGGTGCTGCTACTCGGCGGCGGGAGTACCCGTGTCGTTACGGAGGGGGTCGTTGGGCGAGTTGGGGGCCGGGTAGAACGTCAGCTCATCGCCGGTGGGGGTGACGTCGACGCCGAGGCGTTCGGCGATCTCGTCGTATTCACGCTCGGCTTCTTCGAGGCGCCTCTTCGCGGCGTCGGCGAGGTCCTGGGCAGCTCTCCACTCCTTTTCCAGGTCCTGGAGGCGGAAGCCCGCTTCCTGGAGTTCGTAGTGGGGATCGTCCGGGTTGGCTACGGCCTGGGTCATGAAGTACTCGGCGGGCAGGTTCAGCGCCTTGGCCAGGCCGATGACCTCGTCGAACGGGATGGACCGGGTGCCGTTCTCGATCTTCGCGATCTGGGTCTGATGGAACTTGAAGCCGAGGCGCCTCATGCGCTCGGCGACATCATCCTGGGACAGCCGGGCGGCCTTCCGCATGATCTTCAGGTTGTGCGCCACCAGGGCCTCCCCCTCGCTGGGGATGAGGCGGCGCTCCTTGGGCTTGTCCATGTTCACCTCCTCTCGGCTGAACCGGCACTGCACCGGGGCCCATGCCAAACCATACCAGCATTGAATCCCCAACCGACAGGCGCATGAAGCTAAAAGTGGCACAGGTCACACAATCGCGCGAGCTGGCACTATGCCAATCGGGGATCGAGAAGCCAACCGACTATCGGTTTGACATCCACACGCCGAGGGTAGTACAACAGATAGGCCAGCATGGAAATCCAAACCTGAAGGAGGTTGAGGGCGGCGATCACGCCGCCAGAGAACGGACAAAACCCCCGGCGCTACGAACACCGGGGGCTGATCGGAAACCTCGACACCGCCCATCCCTGGACAGCAGACCAACGACGGACCGGGTTGCCCCCCGGAGCCGTCGAGTGAGGAGTCTCCTTGAACAACAATACCCGCCCCGGCCCCGCCCACGCAGCGCAACCGCATCCCGATGTCACCGCCGGCAACGGCGCGGCCCTCCTGGACCAGCTCAGGGCGTCGATGGCCCGCTTCGTGATCCTGCCCAGCGAGGAGGCACTGGACGCCGCGGTGCTCTGGGTCGCCGCCACCCACCTGCAGCCCTCATGGCAGCACGCCCCGCGCCTGGCCGTGGTCGGCCCCGCGAAACGATGCGGCAAGTCCCGCCTGCTCGACATCCTGACCGAGACCGTCCACAACCCCGTCATCACGGTCAACTCCACCGCCGCCGCCGTCTTCCGCTCCATCACCGAAGAGCCCCCGACCCTGCTCGTCGACGAGGCCGACACCATCTTCGGCACCCCCAAGCAGGCCGAGAAGAACGAGGAGATGCGCGGCCTCCTCAACGCCGGACACCAGCGCGACCGCTACGTCCTGCGCGTGGTCGGCAACGACCACACCCCCCCCCACCGCTTCCACACCTTCGCCATGGCCGCACTGGCAGGCATCGGCGACCTCCCCGACACGATCATGGACCGGTCGGTCGTGATCCGGATGCGCCGCCGAGCCGAGGGCGAACGCGTCAGCCCCTACCGCACCAAGCGCGACAGCCCCGCCCTGCACGAACTGCGTGCCCGCCTCGCCCAGTGGGCCGCGCCACTGACCGGCCAGGCCCTGCTCCTGGAGCCCTCCATGCCGGTAGAGGACCGCGCCGCCGACACCTGGGAACCCCTCGTGATCGTCGCCGACCTCGCGGGCGGTCCCTGGCCCGACCGCGCCCGCCACGCCTGCGCCCGCATGGTCACCGCCGAAGCCGAAGCGGAGCAGGACAACCCCAACAACGCCCGTATCCTCGCCGACATCCGGCGGATCTTCCACGCCAAGGGTGAGCAGGAACAACTGAGCACCGACGACATCCTGTACGCGCTGAACAGCGACCCCGAAGCCCCCTGGGCCGAGCACGGGCGCGGCGGCCTCACCCCGCGCGGCCTCGGCGCGATGCTGCGCGAGTACGGCATCAGGTCGGGCAACGTGCGCGTAGGCGACATCCAGCGCAAGGGCTACACGCGCGGCAAGTTCACCGACGCCTGGAAGCGCTACTGCCCCACCGTCCATCCCCTCGGCACCCCACAGGCCGACGCGGGCTGACCGATCGTTGGTCCCTGCCACCCGCGCGACCGCCGCGCTACCGGCGGGGACCAGCGCGAGCCGCCGCACATCCGTCTTCTGCCGTCCCTGCCGTCCCAGCTACTAAGCCGCAGGTCAACGGCCCTGGAAGCGGGACGGCTATCCGTCCCAAGACGGATGACCATCCGTCCCAGCGCGCCGACAGACAGCAGGCGAACCGGGCCCCCGGCTTCCCCCGGGGCGCGTCTCCGTGCCGTCCCGGACGGCAGCCGCGCGGCCTGCCGTACCGCCGTTGACCTGCGGTTGCAACGGCAAGACGGCAAAGACGGCACACCCAGCCCACCCCCGCAGACCTCATCCGCAAGGACGCCTTCACCATGCCCGACACCGCCATACCCACGGCCGGCTCAGCAAGTCCGGCCGGTCGCCATCGCGCCACCTGGTGGGACCAGCTCGCGATCATTCTGCTCGGCTTCGCCGGTTGCGCCCTGTCCTTCGACGCGCTGCGGCAGATGGCCACCGCCGTCCACGTCCGCCCGCAACTGACCTACCTGTTCCCCGTCGTGATCGACGGCTTCATCGCCTACGGAGTTCGCGCCCTGCTGGTCCCGCGCGAAGCCCCGCTGCCGGCGCGCCTGTACGCCTGGGCCCTGTTCATCACCGCCACCGCCGCCAGCATCTGGGCCAACGGGCTGCACGCCCTCGACCTCAACCAGCCCGGCGCCGTCGGCCTCCACCTCGGCGACACCACCGTCACCGTCCTGTCCGCCATCGCCCCTCTCGCTCTGGCTGGCGCCACCCACCTCCACATCCTGATAACCCGCTACGGCGGTACCGCCCCCGCCCGAATCCCAGCGGACGGAACCACCGCACCGGTTCCGTACCGGCGCCATCAGGCCGACGGAACTCCGCCGCCACCCGCACACGAGGTACCGAAGCGCGTGGAGCCGTACGACCTGCCGGAGCCCCAGCAGGCCGACTCCGCGCCGACCGCCGAAGCGGTGTCCCCGTACAGCCGGAACTCCGGAGGCGCCGATCAGGGCAGCGGCACAGGGCCCGTGCCAGTGGCCGAATCACCGCAGGGCGAGCCCGAGGACGCAGGTGAGGAGCAGGACGGGGGTTCCGTACGGCGCGCCCAGAAGCAGGGCGGGCGCCCTCCGATGGCAGCGCTGGAGCGACTGGCCGAGGTCATCGCCGCCGCACACCCGGACCCGGACGCGATCACCCGGGACAGTGCCCGCAAGGCCCTCACCGAATCCGGACTCGGCGCCGGAACCCTCCCCCTGACCGAGGCCATCACCCTCGTCCGGAGCACCGCCCAGGCGCGCCAACACCCCGACCGGCCAGAAGACCAGTAACCCCTCGCCGACCGGACCTGAACCCATCCGGACAGCCACAGCCCACGCGGACAGTAGGCCGACGCGGCTGCCGACACTCCGGCAGCCGCGTCCCCACCAACCCTTTATCCCGGAACCGCAGCCCGTCCAAGCCGCCGGTCCCGACAACCATCGCTGCCACCGCCGAACTGCGAACGGAGCCACCTCGTGCGCATCCCCTTCCGTACCAAGCACGACCCCGACACCGGCCCCCTCAGCCCACAACGCCAGAACAGGGAGCGGACCCTCATCACCCCGGTAACCTCCCCGAACGACGAAAGCATCGACCTCGGGAACGACACAGGCGGAGCGAGCTGGGGCGAAGTCCACATCGCCGGGGGCGATGCGGCCTTCGCGCTCGTGCCCGCCCCGGCGGGGGCGGACTCCGGCCGTGCCCAGCGGGGCACGGACCGGGCGGGGGCGGAGGCCGAGCGCGGCCTCCACCAGGACCAGGAGCATCCGGCCGGACCCGGCGAGCCCGCGGCCGTCGTTGTCGGGCGCTTCGCGCCGACCGTCACGCCCGACGCGTTCGTACACCACGGCGTCGCCGCCAACGACCTCCCCTCGCCCGCCGTTGACGACACCGCCCCCGGCTCCGAGCGCCGGCGGCGGCTGAGCGACGTGCTGTACCGGCCACGCTCCGGGACCAAACGCGACGTACAACTCACGTGCTCGGCCGAACCGGCGGAGCGGGACTTCATCGACCACGCTGCCCGCGAGGCCAAACGCTCCCGTTCCGCCTACCTGATGGACGCCGCCCTCACGTTCGCCCACGCCTACCTGCCCGACCAGCGACCCGCCGCAGTACCGGCGCTGCCGTCGCCGCAGGCCACCCAGGACCTGCTGGTCCTGTTCGGCAAGCTGATACGGGAGTTCCACCGCGTCGGCGTGAACCTCAACCAGATCACCCGCGCGATCCACACCGGAGAGCTGCCCGACCGCGCGATGGGCGTCCTCGACGAACTGCACCAGGTCGCACGGCTGTCCCGGCTCGTGCTTGAGCAGGTACTGGCCGGAGGTGGTCGCCGTGGTGCCTGACGTCTCCACCGGGAACCGCTCCCGCGGCCTGCTCTCCTACCTCTACGGCCCCGGGCGCCGCAACGAGCACACCGACCCGCACATCGTTGCCGCCTTCGCCATGCCCGGCATCACCGACCCCGGCCGCGTCCCCCTTCACGAACACCAAGCCGCCCTGACCGAGCTGACCGCATACCTCGACCAGCCTGTCCGGCTGCGCGAACAGCGCACCGGACGAAAGGTCCCGCAGCACGTATGGCACTGCCCCGTCCGAACAGCACCCGGCGACCGCTACCTCACCGACACCGAGTGGGCCGAGGTCGCCCGCCGCATCGTCCACGCCACCGGCATCGCCGAGCACGGCGACGACGCCGGATGCCGGTGGATCGCCGTGCGGCACGCCGAAGACCACATCCACATCATGGCCACCAGCGTCCGCGAAGACGGCCGCCGCCCCCGCAACAAACGCGACGGACAGCGCGCCCAGACCGAATGCCGCAAGATCGAGACCGAACTCGGTCTTCGGCGCCTGAAGCCGGGCGACGGGACGGCACCGAAGACCCCGACCGGAGCGGAGGTGGCCAAGGCCGAACGGCAGGGACGCCGACAGACCGCACGGCAGTGGCTTCGCGAACACGCCTACACGGCAGCAGCAGCCGCCACCGACGAGGACGAGTACTTCGCCGTCCTGACCACCCTCGGCATCCAGATCCGACACCGAATCGGCCCCGAAACCGGCGAGACGACCGGCTACAGCCTCGCCGCCCCCGGCGACACCGACACCAAAGGCGAACCCATCTTCTACAGCGGCTCCGCCCTCGCCCCCGACCTCTCCCTGGGCAGACTCCGCGAACGCTTCACACCCCCCGCCGGCCAGCCCGCAACGCAGGCTCGGGAGGCGGAGCAGGCCAACAGCCGCGGCGGGACCGGCGCCTGGAGGCGGGCCGAGGCCGAACTGCGCACCACCTACACCTTCCTCCTCGATGCCGCCGACGCTAACGCGTCGGCGGGGACAGAGTCGGACGCGCGCGTGCAGGCAGAGGCAGCGGCGTTCGCCGAGCTGCTGCACAACACCGCCGCCACCGCCCCCAAACGGATCCGGGCCGAACTCCGCGCAGCGGCAGCCGCGTTCAACCGCGCGAACCGGTCGGCGGTCCGCGCCGAGCACCAAGGCGCCTACGCGCTACGCCAAGCCGGAAAGGAACTGATCCGCGGCCTGCCCGGCAAGGACATCGACGTCGTAACAACACTGCTGGCCACTGCCATATACGTACTGATCGCCCTCGACCACTGGCACACACAGCGCGGCCACCAGCAGCAGGCAGCCGCCGCCCACCAGACGTTCATCCACCTCCAAGCCGCCTACCACCAGACGGCCCGCCCCACGCTGGCCCGCCTCGCCGAGCGCACCCCCTCACCCGACCAGGCCCGCCGTCTCGCCGCCACCGTCCAGGCCGCCGTGCCCGAGCACGCCCAGCGGATCCTGGCCGACCCCGCCTGGCCCGCCCTCGCCACCACCCTCGCCCAGGCCGAATCCGCCGGCACCCCGCCCCGCAAAGCCCTCGCCGACCTGGCCGGACAACGCGAACTCGACACCGCAGACCACCCCGCCGAAGTCCTCATCTGGCGACTGCGAAGCAGCACCACCGACCGAATCCACCAGCGCACCCGCTCCGCCCAAACCCGCACCACCCTCCGACACACGCACGCCCACCCCACCCCTGATCACCCCTCAACCGGACCCACAACGCGGCCGACACCAGAGCCCTACCCGCGCCGCACCACACGCTGACCGTCGCATCCCCCACCCGGGGGAATAGACCAGGTCGAAGCGGCGATCACCAAGCTGGACACCGTCGCCGCTGAGGTGACGAAGCGGCGAGCCGTAGCTGCTTAGGCAGCGTGGGCCCATGCCGAGAGTTCAGCGGGGGCCCACGGTGTAGCGAGCTGGGGAGGGCCGGGGCCTGTCCTCGATGAAGCGGCATGCCGACCGACATCAGCTACCGTCTGCTGCCGGGTCTGACGGCCCGGCCTCACCTCAGATGTCGGGTGAAGAACTGGGCCGCAGCGTCCCCCGCGAACTGCGGGACGCCGGTGTGCCCGCCCATATGGGCGTGCAGGGACTTCTCCTTGGAGCCGAAGGCGTCGAAAAGGTCCAGAGCCGCCTGCCGGTCGTTCCCCTCGTCGTCCCACTGCAGCAGGACATGCAGCGGAACAGTGACCTGCCGGGCCTCCTCGAACAGGGCGCGAGGCACGAAACTCCCGGCGAACAGAACGGCGGCCGAGACGCGCGGCTCGACCACCGCCAGCCGGATGCCGATGGAGATCACTCCCCCCGAGTACCCGACCGGGCCGCCGATCCCGGGCAGCGAAAGGAGGGCGTCCAGGGCGGCCTGCCATTCCGGGACCGCCTTTTCGACCAACGGGAGGATGAGGGCGTCGACGATCTCGTCGCTGACCGGCTCGCCAGCCCCCATCGCCCGGCGCAGGTCAGAGCGGGCCTGCTCGGCGGCGGGCCAACGGGGCCGGTCGCCGCTTCCGGGGAGCTCGATGGTGGCCGTGGCGAAGCCCTCCGCCGCGGAGTGCAGGGCCCGGGCCACCAGTCGGGGGTACATCTTGCGCAGCCCGAGGGGAGGGTGGCCAAGCAGGATCAGCGGCACCGGTGCGGATGCGGATGCGGATGCGGGTGTCCACAGGATGCCGGGGATCTCATCGAGGGTGAATTCGCGTTCGAGGACGCCGTCGTCGAGACGCTGCTCGGAAGTGAAATGCATGGTCGTGCCTTTCGGGAGTGCTCAGAGCGGCGCTCCCGGACGACCTATCGCCCGACCGTGACCCCGGAGGGGAGCACCCATGTCGATACTGCGTTCACGGGTACCACCTCCTCGATCTCTCGCACGGCCTCCGGAAAAGTAGCAGTGGTCGCCCTCGTCCGCCCAACGAGTTTTTGCGGACGAGCTTTTTGCGGAGTCTCCGTGGCCGGCGAGTGGTCATCAGCACCTCGACTCGGCATCCGAGTACGGCCGAGGGTCTCGGATGCCCTTGGCCTACTCGTCCTTGGGCAGGCCCGGAGCGAGCCGCGCGGCGCGAGCGGCTACTCCGGGGAGAGCGCTGCCCATTCGCGGTCGAGGATGGCGTGCACCGCGGAGTCACGCCATCGGCCGTTCTTCAGGATGTGCTCGCGGATGGTGCCCTCTTCCACCATGCCCGCAGCCGCCATGGTCTTCGCCGACGCCGTGTTGAGCGGCGACCGCGCTCCCCAGATTCTGTGCAGGTCCAGGTCCTCGAACCCGAAGCCCAGCAGGAGACGTACGGTCTCCAGCCCGTAACCGACACCCCATACGTTCGGGTGCAGCGCGAAGCCGAAAGTAGCCGCGCGCTGCTGGTGGGGATCGAGGGCGATCCGGCCGAACCCGATCAGCTCGTCCGTCTTCCGCTCCACGACGGCGAGAGCGTACTCACTGCGCGGCTCCGCCGCGGCCGACGCGATCGAGCGGACCACGATCTGTTCGACCTGCTCGTGTGTGCGTGGCTCGAACGACAAATGCTCGACCGCCTCGGTACTGCCGTAGATGGCGAACACGGCGGCGACGTCTTCGACGGTGAGTTCCCGAAGACTGATCCGGGTGCTTGATCGCGTGACCGGGTACATGCTCCGGACTCTACCCGCGGGGCAGGCCCGGCCGATGGGCCGGGAAGGCTTCGATCTCCGCGCGAAGATCGCGGGTCACAACGGCCGTATGTGCAGGATTGCTTGTGAGCGCCTGGCGGACGCGCATCGCGGACACGACGATGCCGTTGTTCCGGTGCGAGGCGGGCAGGTCCAGCACAGGACGGATGGCTTCAGCCGCACCGTCCACATCCCCGCTGAACAGCCGGACCAGCGCGAGGTCGCACTGCGCCCCAGCCAGATCCCCGAAAGCCCAGTTGGGCTCGCTCGGATCGGAGAATCCCCGCACCGCGCGCTCCGCCTGCGCGGTAAGTCGTTGATCGCCGTGGCCCAGGAGCGCTTCCGATTCCACCTCGTAGTAGAGCTGCTTCTCGGGCGCATAGGTGAACAGCCCTCCGAGCCGGTCCAGATCGTCGGGCACCACACGCTCCCGCCTCTCCGTAGCCTCCCGGCTGGCGGTAAGTGCCGTCTCCGCATCGCCAAGGCGCGCGGCGGCGCGGGATTGCAGACCGAGGAGCCACAGACCTACGGTCCCCTGCAGATTCGCGGAGGTCTCGGCGCCCTTGGTCGCATAGTGGTAGGCGTCCCCGGGCATGTCCGCCCAGTAGGCGATCAGACTCTTGAGGCCGTCGGTGAGGGCGATGAGCCCAGGGTGTTCGGCATCCTTGGCACAGGATGCCGCCACCCGGGTCATGGTCATGGCCTGGTGCGGCACCTCCAAGTCGTTGAAGCCCTTGGCCACGAGGAACGACAGCACAGCGCCCTTGAAGTTCAGGTCACGCAACTGCGACGGCCGGACTCTGCCGCCCTCCAGGAGCCGGAAAACCTGGTCCTGGGTCTCCAGCAGGTCATCCCAGATCGATGCGAGAGGTTCCCGCGGATACGCGGTCACCAGACGCGTCACCTCGTCGTCGAGAAGGCCCAGCGTGTCGTCGCCCACCGTCTGACGGTCCTTACCGAGAAGGAACTCCTTCGCGCGTCGCACAGCCATGGTGCCCGTCCTTTTCATCTCATTCAGGTCCACGCCGGAATCGGCTTGGAGTTCGGTCGGTGACGCGCCGGTCAGAGGAGCGAAGTTCGCCGTGGCTTCCGCGGGCACATCCGTCCAGAGGTCGTCGATGCTGTGGTTCAGCATCTGGACGACGGTCGGCCGGAACGCCCGCTGCGGCTTGCGGCCTTCGTAGATCCAGCCCTCAACGGTCTTCAGGGCGGGGACCTCCGCACCGATCTCGCCGGCGACCTTTCTGTACTCCAGGAGGAAATCCTCCGGACTTCGTACGCCACGCGCCTCAAGAGCGTGCCGGAAGAACAACACGGGTGCCTCCGATTCCGTCCGCAGAGCACGTCACTGCCCCGACGGTAGAACGCTGTCCCCATCAAGCTGCCCGATTCAGACGGTACTTAGCGGGTCCGAGGGAAGCCCGAGGGATGACAGAGGAAGCCGTTAAATGCGCCTATCAAACCGAGGGCGGATTGGGGGTAGAGCCGTCCGGGACCGGTTGCAACGCTTGGAGCCCCTCACCGAGGGTGCCCAAACAAGCACACAGGGCCGTGTCCACCGCTGGGTCGGTCCTGCGCTCCTCCCAAGAGGACGTGATGACGACGACAGCTGTACGGACACCTCGCGCGGTCCACCGCCGCGACGGGGAAGTGATGAACGAGCACATCGAGGTCGCTCCCTGCCGTGACGGTGGACCGCCCCGTGCTGAGGACGCATGCCAGGTAGGAGTCATACGCCGCATCGCTGCCGCCAGACTGAGGCACTGCGGTCTTGAGGCGCTGACCGACACGGTGTTGCTGCTCATCTCCGAACTCCTCACCAACGCGATGACGCACAGCGGAACCAAGGAGATCGATCTGCGCCTTGCCATGCGGGACGGCTTCCTGAGCGTCACCGTCATCGACGGAATGCCGGGCCGCGCCGCGCCCAGGCACGCCGATGACAATGCCGTGTCGGGGCGCGGCCTCCTACTCGTCGAGAGCCTGGTGGAGGAGGCCGGCGGGAGCTGGGGAACCAGCGACGGCGGCGCGGAGACCTGGTGCAGGATCCCGCTGGAAACTCCCTCATGTCCGGGGTGACGGCCGTGGGACCGGTTGCCGACTTCGGTACTCCCGTCCGTACGGAGGTCGTGAGATGGACGGGACCTCTGGCTCCGCTGACCATCGGCCTGCACCATCGCCTCCTCGCGGGACTCTGGCCGACGCTCCCCCCAGAAACGCCTGTCCTTGACGATCTGTTCGAGTCTCTGGAAGCGGTGCTCAGCGAGCACGCTGATCCGGACGCCGAGGAGACCAACCAGGTCGACGTGCGACTCAGAATGATGCTCCCGCTCCTTCTCAACGTCGCCAATCGGCAATCCCATCCCGAAGTCGCCCGGGTGGCAGAACGGCTCGGAACCGTCGAGATCGAGGCCCGGCCTCGCGACTTTCTGGAGGCGCGGGCGCAGACGCGGCGGCTCGCCCTGGCTGTCCTGGATCTGGTGGATCTGCTGGTGAAGGCGCCGTCGTCATGAGCCCTACACCGGCAGAGCCGCTCCTCCACCCGCAACCGCGCGTGCAGGCACGTCCTCCGCAGGAGGCGCGCGACTACGAGTTCGTCCGCGACCAGCTCGCCGAGCCCCTCCTCGCGGAGGCTGGCGTCGCGGTCCAGGCCCCGCCGCGTCCCGTTTCTGGCCGTACCCCGGTAGGCGGAAGACGGCGCCGCGGCCTCCGTCGCGGTGGGCACTTCATCACGGAGCCAGCACGCACCCACCCCCGTGCCGGAGAACGACGCCTGCCTATTGGCACGGCAGATGCTCCGGCAGCCCGCCGCGCTTTT
>NZ_FMDK01000465.1 GCF_900091995.1 Streptomyces sp. MnatMP-M17 | reverse complement strand
CCGGGGCAGCGGCGGCAGCAGAATCCCGGCGAGGCGCGGGTGCGCGGCGACGGCGAGCCTGGCGCGGTGGCCCGCCAGGTCCGTACCGTCCGCGTGCGCCTTGGCGACGGCCTCTCCGTGCCGTACGACCACGCCTTCGCCGCGCTCGGCGAGCACGGTCTCCGTATGCCCGCAGGCACGGCAGCGCGCCAGGTCTGCCAACGGATCCGGCACCGGATCCGCCGCGTGGGCGGCCCGGCGGGCGACGAGCCCGAGCGCACGGACGACGGATACGGTCATGGCCCCCCTATGCGATGAATTCCCACGATGCGGCGAATTCCCACGAGAACCTTACGATCCGTACGATCCGCGCGGACAGCGGTCCGGAAGGGCTGACGCGGCGCGCGTGGTGAGCGTACCGTGAGCCGGACAGCGCGATGGCCGGTCAGCTCCCCAGCTGACCGGCCAAACGCTGCCGTCCGCCGCACCCCCGTCCCCACGGGGTTGTTGGCCGGATGTCCCCGACCCGGGCCGCTCTCCCGGGTCCGGGGCGCCGCTCAGCGCCCCAGCATCACGCCCACGGACGACGCTTGTGTGACCACCGCGTCCCAGCCGCCGAAGACGACCACGAGCAGTGTCGCCAGAGGAAGGACCATGGCCGTCGCCACCAGCGGGTGGCGCGGGCCGGACCGGTGTCCGCCGAACGCGGCGAACGCCCTGCGTCCCTGCGTGCGGATCATTGCCCGCGGTGCCGTGCCCGCCATGGTCCCTCTCCTGTCTGTCCGACAGCGGCGAGTGTCGACCTCGGGGGACGAGTGCTGCACCCGCCGCTTGATCTCAACATTAGGGACGCGACAAGCCCGGGTCGTCATGCCCGCGTACCCATTACCGGGCCTCCCGGAGGATGAGCCTCCTGCCGCTGGAGTACTCCCCTGGGTGGAGAGGACGCTTCAGGACTGGGGGTCTTCCCGGAGAGCGCGCTCCGAGGAGTCCTGCCGCGGCATCGGCTGCTCGACCAGCGCGAGCACGCGCGTGGCCATGAACCGGGCCGTCCGCACCACCGATCCGTTCCGGGTGACTTCGCTCACTTCCACCACGCCCCGGCGTACCGCCGTCTCCACCCGGCGGCCCGCTCTGCTCGCCACCACTTCATACGTACGAGTCGTGTCGCCCGCGTCCACGACTATCTCCACCCGGTCACCCTTCACGATCCAATCCCCCTTCTGCGACGGACCTTTGAGATCTCGCGCGGGCCAGGAGGACTTGGGATCCGCCGTCCTCTGACCACTCCTCAAGTTTCCCACCCCGCACTGACAATCGGTCGGTCCACGAGGGCGCGGCCTATGAGCGCGCCGGGGCGCGGGTACGTAAGCTGTGCCACGTCACACGGACGACCGGGCAGCGGGGATGGACATGGCGATGATGCGGCTCCGGCGCGAGGACCCGCGTGTCGTCGGTTCGTTCCGGCTCCACCGGCGGCTGGGCGCCGGCGGGATGGGCGTCGTCTATCTGGGTTCCGACCGGCGCGGCCAGCGGGTCGCGCTGAAGGTGATCCGGCCTGATCTGGCGGAGGATCAGGAGTTCCGGTCGCGGTTCGCCCGCGAGGTCTCGGCGGCGCGCCGGATCCGCGGCGGCTGTACGGCCCGGCTGGTGGCCGCGGACCTGGAGGCGGACCGGCCGTGGTTCGCCACGCAGTATGTGCCTGGGCCCTCGCTGCACGACAAGGTCGCCGAGGAGGGCCCCCTGCCGGCCGCCGAGGTGGCCTCCGTCGGCGCCGCGCTCTCCGAGGGCCTGGTGGCCGTGCACGAGGCCGGAGTCGTCCACCGCGATCTCAAGCCGTCGAACATCCTGCTCTCGCCCAAGGGCCCTCGCATCATCGACTTCGGTATCGCCTGGGCGACCGGTGCGAGCACGCTGACGCATGTCGGTACGGCGGTCGGTTCGCCCGGCTTCCTCGCGCCGGAACAGGTGCGTGGCGCGGCGGTGACTCCGGCGACGGACGTGTTCTCGCTGGGTGCGACGCTCGCGTACGCCTCGACCTCCGACTCGCCCTTCGGGCACGGCAGTTCGGAGGTCATGCTCTACCGGGTGGTCCATGAGGAGGCGCATCTCCACGGAGTGCCCGACGCGCTCGCGCCGCTGCTGCGCGCCTGTCTGGCCAAGGACCCGGACGAGCGTCCCAGTACGCTCCAACTGTCGATGCGGCTCAAGGAGATCGCGGCCAGGGAGGCCCAGGGACTCTCGGACAGCCGGCCGCCCGCGCAGCGGGTGCGCGAGCGTGAGGCGCGGGAGCTGCCGACGGGACGGCTGACGGAGCGGTACACGGAGCGTCTGGTCGAGCGCGGCTCCATGGGCGAGCGCGGTTCGCAGGGCCGTACGGCGAGTGGCTCCGGTGTCGGTTCAGGCGCCGGTTCCGGTTCGTCCGCGTCCCGTCCCGGATCCCCGAGATCCGCAGGCTCCTCGTCGCGCGCGGGTGGCCCTTCGAGCGGCTCCGCGGGAGGCGCGTCACCGCGTTCCGGCGGCTCCTCGTCGTCGCGTACGGGCGGCTCCTCGTCCCGTAATGGGAGCTCTCCGTCCCGTACAGGCGGCTCGCGCCCGCAGCAGCCGCGCGGCACCGCGCGTACGGGCGGCGGCAGCCGTCAGCCGACCGGCGGGCGCACGACCTCGGCCGGACGGCG
>NZ_FMDK01000359.1 GCF_900091995.1 Streptomyces sp. MnatMP-M17 | reverse complement strand
CGGGCCGCCCGCCGTCACCGTCCAGCCCGAGGACATCGGCGACGGCCTCAATGGCCGCATCCCGGAAGGAGGGACTCTGCCACAACAGTCGAGCCTCGACAACCGCCACGTCTCCACTCCCCTCAACCGCTTCAGAGAGGTCCTGGCCCTCGTTGATCCTGGCTGCCACCGCCAGTGCAGTCCGGCGAGCAAGGGCTTCACGTTCCGCCTCGGCAGCCTTCTCGGTCGCTTTGGGCTTGGGACGGGCATTGGCGGGGGCGCTGGAACCGGCGCTCGCCCGGCTGAGGGAGGGGACCCTGCGCATCTGCTCGGGCAGCGCTCGTTCGGCCCATTCGACGATCTGTGAACGCTGGTGCGACATGAGGCCGGTGCCGATGCCATGGGCACCCATGTGTGTGCTGTGGACAACTGAGGCTCGAGTGCCTTCCCCGTCGCCGATCCATTCCTCGGGTTCGGTGAGCAGGCTGTCCGGGTCGGGGAAGGGGCGGTTGAGTGCCAGCCTGCCCAGGATCTGGGCGGGTCCGTTGTTCTTCCAGGCGTAGCCCTGAGTCCCGCGGTCCCAAGTCAGACGCGCCACCGCGTAGCGGTCGCTGGTGGGTGTGCCGGGCAGCCAGGGGATGCCCGGCAGCAGATATACGGAGGTGTCGCGGCCGTACGGCAGCCGCAGCCGCTGCGTCTTCGCATCGAGGCGAGTCGCCCAGCGGCGCACTCCGGTGTGCAGGTGGAGACGCGGGCGAGGGTCGAGGGGGACGGAGTGCAGCGAAATGTTGATCACGATGGAGAACCACCACTCGCGCCCCTTGACCACGTGCGAGAGGGGCTGCGAGAGGAGCTCCGCGCCTTGCTGGCGCGGTCCTCGTGGCACGGCTCGGAAGTGCAGGCTGCCGGCGCTGTGCTCGTAGGGGCCGAGAGCGAGGATGCGCCGGGCCAGAGCATCGGTCGCGAGCTGGTACTGCCGGTCGCGCGGGGCTGCGGTTCCGCCGTCGGTCGTGGGGCAGCCGAGTAGGTCGACGGTGACGTCCTGCCACTGCGGCGGGCAGGCGCGCAGTGCCGTGTGCGTGTCCAGGGCAGCGCGGTAGTGCTCCGGCTCGGCACGGATGTCCTGGAGCCAGGAGCCGTTCAGCCGGTCAAGGGTGTCTCCCGGCAGGGGGTGGGGGACGTCGTGCGGAGCGTAGAGCCAGAAGTCCTCGGCCTGCTGGAGCGGGTCGCGGGGGCGTCCCCGGACGATCAGTTCGGGGGCAAGGCTCTGTAGTACTCCGTTGAAGCGGGCGACGGGCGCGGTGCGGTAAGGGTCGGCTTCGGGGTCGCGTCCGAGGTTGCAGAGTTCCAGGATGCTCGAGTGCCACTGTTCGGGAAAGGGCAGCGCGCGGTATCGGGCGGTCCAGGGGGTGGCGTCGGGCTTGAGGAGGTAGGCGGCCCGGCTGGTGTCGCGGTATTTGGCGGCCATGGGACTCCACGGTCTCCTTCGGTTCTCGGGGTCAGTTTCCGGCGCTCAGTCCGCACAGGGCGTCGTAGAGGGGGTGGTAGAGCGTGCGTACCAGGGCGGGGTCGGCGGGGTCGGGAAACGATTCGGGTGCGGTCTCGTCGTCGAAGTAGGGCGCGAGGACGTCACGGAGCTTGATGAGCAGACCGTCGTCGTTGCGCCGACGTCCGCTCCGGGTCGCCGCGGCGGGCGGGGCCCCGGCCTCGGCAAGGGCGGGGGCGAAGGCCGCGTCGACGAACACGACACGGGCGGGCACTCCGCCTCGCACCAAACGGCCGATGACCTGCCAGATGGTGACGAGTTGGTCCCAGGCAAAGGACGTCTTCTCCGCGTCGCTGAGCCGAGAGTAGATGTAGCGCCGGGAGAGCAGGCGGCGCCATTCCTTCCGGGCGGCGAGGCGGAAGCCGAGCCCAGCGGCGTCCAGATCCGCAGCGTCGGCTACGAGCTTGCCAAAGGTTCTCGCTTCGGGATCCGGCTGGTCTCGGACGAACCTGGTAACCCAGTCGTTGACGGCGAAGACGGCCAGAGAGAGGTCGTCGGGTCGCGGGTGGGGACGGGCGAGGAAGAGCACGGTCCCGAAGGCGGCCTTGTGGCTCTGATTGAGGATGTTGTGGCCGCGCTCGATCGCCATCAAGGGGGCGACCAGGACTTCGGCGTCCTCGTCCTTGGCGAAGGCTGCCAGGTCGCCTCGCCGTACAGCGGAGGCACTGGTGAAGTCGTCCGTTGCCGAGTCACCGGGGCCGGTGTGGTCGAGCTCTGCCTTGTCGGAGGCAAGGACGCGGACTTTTCCTCGCCAGCGGGGCATGCGTTCAAGGAGGTCGGCGGCGGTCCTGGCGTCGTGGTAGCTGCCGACCAAAACCAATGCCCGCCGGCGTTCGCCGTCCTCGATCTGCCGGAGTTCCCGGTCCAGGAGCGATGTGCTGCCTGGGGCCGACTTCCCGAGTTGGGTGACCATCTGGGCCAGAACCCGTTCGCGGATGTCGAGTTTGGCTCCGGAGAGGGTGAGGGGGGTTCCTTCGCCGTCGTAGAGGAACAGCGTGCTGAAGCGGGTCTGCCGGATGGAGTCAACGGCGGTCTGGTGGGGTTTGAGGATCGCCTTAACGGGAGCCATGACGTGTGCGCGGGTCGATGTACCGGCCCAGCTGGTGCCTGACATGAGCACCACGTGTGGCCCGGGCCGGCCCGCGGCAGGGTCGGCCCCCAGTGCGGGAAGGGTGAGCAGGAGTTCCCGGCCGACGCCGGCGCACCGGAAGAAGCGGAGGGTGCCGCTACGGTGTTCGTCGCCTTCCGGCCCTCGCTCCGGATCCTCGGGCAGGTACTGGAACCCGAGGACGTTACCCATGGGGGCTTCCGGCACGACCGGTGCGTAGTCCAGGGGCGGCCTGCGTGAGAGTTCATTGTCGGCTGTGTCCAGGTGGAGGGCCGCCTCGGCCTGCGGCCACAGGAAAGTGACGCGTTCGAGGCGCTGATGCAGTGCGGCCAGCACCAGGGTGAACTCGAGGCGCCGTGTCGCCCGTTCCAGCCAGGGCTCGGTCCCCCAGGTGTCCACAGGGTCCCGGTCGGGCTTCCCCGGCCCCGGTACCTCTTGTTGCAGTGAACCGTCCAGGATGGGCGACCCTGTGAGCAAGACATCGAGGACGGAGCGGACACGCTGGCTGGTCGCCGCCTGGTCGAGGTTGTGCAGGAGATCCCCGGCCCTGCGGATCAGGGTGTCGGTAAGTTCACCATGCGGGCCGCGATCACCGAGTGGGTCGTCGCGGAAAACATCGAGGGCCTGGGTCACCTCGCTGCGGCGTGCGTCCCACGCCTCCATGCCCGGGATGCGCGGTGAGGCGAGACCGTCGGAGTCGCCGTCGGAGTCGTACACCTCGGTGTCGGAGGAAATCCCGTCTAGGACGGATCCGTCGACGTGCGGCCGCGGGTACCACTCATTGATCAGTTTCTCCTGGAGAGTCCAAGCGCTGAAGTATTCGATGTCCGCCCACTCACGGAGATCGTCCTCGGTGATCAGCCTGCGGTAAAGGCGGTTGGCGGCGATGTGCACGAGGTCCAGGGAGGCCGACCATCGTTCGACGTCGCGTGCCGAGAGAGGAAGTCGGCCCTGCCGGGCCAATTCATCGATCTTGTGAATGCCGAGCCGGTCGAGCCAGGATTCCGGGCCTCGCACGATCAGCGTCGCGGACGGAGCGAAGGCGGTGTCGAGCTGCATCTGTACGCGGTCCGCTTCGTCGACGATGACGATGTCGCTGCGTAGGCAGGCGAGTTCGAGGTGCCGCAGACGTTCCGCGTTGAGGTGATTCGGGACGGCGCTCTGCAGCAAGCTGGCGGGGTTGGCCACCCAGATCAGGGCATCGACCAGCTCTCGGTCGGTGGCGTGTCGGGGGCAGACGCTCCACACCGGACAGCCGTGGTCGGACCGGGAGGTCTCAGGCTCCCTCCCCCCTACGCCTTCCCCTTTCTGCCGCGCGGATTCGTCGTGCCGGTACACGGGCATCGGAATGTCCTCGACGGCGATCGGACCGGGCGTCTTGACCGGGCGCAGTTCCGCACAGGGGGCATCTAGGTAGCGCAGAGGTTCGGCCGCTTCCAGTCCGCGCTGCGCGTCGAGGACGCACACCGTGCTCAGGTCGTCGAAGGCCGGATCGTCGTGCTGGAGCAGGGAGGCTTGGCCGCGTGCGGCGAGTCGGCGGTGCAGCCGGGACGCATGCTGCTCGCGGGTGGTGCCGCCGATGACGGGGGCGGCCTTCAGTCCCAGGTCCCGGAAGTGGCCGACCAGGGCAAGCTGTTCGGCGACATCGCCGACGACGAGAGTCGTACGCAGCCCCTTGCGCGCGCCCCAGACGGCGATGAGATTCATCAGGGTGCTCTTCCCCGCGCCCACCATGCCGACCAGATGGAGCAGCTGGTCCAAGCGCAGTGTTGTCGTCTGCTCAAAGTGCAGCCCGTCGGCGGAGAGGACATCGAGCTGCAGATCCTTCAGGCGTCGCATCCATTTCCCGGAGGGGAGACCGCCGGCGATCTCGGCCTCCTCCATCCAGCGTGCCGTTTCTGCGAGTTCGGCCAGGGGGATGTCCAGGGGCCGACCTGCGGTGCCCGGGACCCGGCCCAGGTCGTGACCGGCGGGCGGAGGGAAGCACAACTGCTCGGGGATGGTCACGGAGGCCGGCCGGTGTCGCTCGGTGAAGCGGGCCTGGCCCGCCGGGGCAGCCGGCAGCAAGCGCCGGTCGAAGTCCGGAAGCCTGGACAGCGCACGCTCGAACCTGCCGAAGCGGTCGCCTGCGACCGTCGGCTCTACCCGCCGCACCGGCCCTCCCTCCTCGGGCAGTCGGTATCCACGGAGCCGTTCGGGTAGCTGGGCATACGTCTCCAGGCACTGGTGCCACATGCGCCGGCGGCGCAACTTCCACAGAAGGTGGCGCGCCACGTCCAGCCGGTCGCGCTGGGCCGGCGTGGTCACGAGGCCCGCGGCTACGGCGAAGGGGTAGCCGCCCAAGAGGGTGTAGACGCCTCGGGCGTCGCGGGACGGGTCGAGGGTCTCCATCAGGTAGAGGCCGAGTTCCACCTGGCAGAGCAACGAAGGGTTCACATCCTGATGTTCCTGGGGCCAGACCGGCTCCAGGGCTTTGGCCAGTGGCTGGTACCACTCGCTGCTGTTACGCACGGGGCAATCCGTTCGTCGGTGTGGAGTCCATCAGGTGAGGGCTGGCTTCCCCTCGGAGTCGGGCGGAGGCGAGTGCGACGAGTCGGTCGTCGGTGAGCAAGAGCAGGCCCTCGGCCGTGGCAGGCCGGTTTCGCCGGTACGTGCCGAGGTAGTCGCGATGGGCTTCGGCCTGTTCTCGGGGGACCACCCAGCACGACTCGTCGTAGGGCGGCTCCGGGCGGACGGGTTTCGCGGCACGGCCGAGCAGACCGGGATGTTTCCAGTCCTTGACGTCGATGGCCCAGACGTGCTCGTCGGGGAAAGTCACGCGCAAGTCATAGGCGTCGAAGCCCGGCCAGAGCTGGACTTCGAGCCCGAGTGCGCTCAGCCTGGCCTCCAGTTCAACCTCGGCGCGCCCGGGGCTGGTGACGAACTGCCTGAGCGGTCGCACGAGCTGCAGAAGCCCGGCCGCGTCCGCCCCGGCCAAGGTCCGCCCGTGCGGCGGCGCGCCTCGTCGGCGACACCGGTCACGTTCGCACCACCATGATGCGCCGCCCGCGACTGGAGTGAGCAGGGTCAGGCAGCGACCGCAGGTGACGTAGGTTCCCTCGTCTTCGTAGGAGGCCGGGACCGCCGCGTAGCACTGGTCCAGGAGTTCTTGTACGGGAGCAAGGAACAGGTCGGTCTCGGTCTCGAACCGTTCCACTCCAGTGAGCACCGGGCGTTCCACCAGGAGCTTCCGGAAGGCTACATAGGACTCGGGCGACGACGCCTTGCGGCACAGGCGCATCGCCGTGTGGATGACCTCCCGGTCGAATTGGGCGGCACCGGCGTCCTTGCCTCTGATCCACCACTCGTGGCACAACTGGGTGGGAACTAGCGCCTCGGGGTCCACCAGGTAGTCATCCGGCCCGAAGGCATCCGGCGGCAGGTCGAGGGGCCAGTCCTCAAGGGGACGGCTGTGGCACCAGAAGAGCAGTTCCGGGAGGCTGCGGGGGATCTCCTCGACGCCCCTGAGGAGGCAGGCGAGGACGGTCCGGTCCAGGGCGCGCTGGGCTTCGGCCGGGTAGGGCAGCCTGAAGGAGGAGAGCGATCCGATGTCGGCGAGCTGGATTACCGCGCCGGCCAGGGTACGGACGAGCCGTACGTCGGGGAAGTCGAGCCAGTCGCCGCGCTGGGCTGTGTGGGAATCAGAGGCGGTGGTCATCGAGGCTCCTGCTCGGCCGTGGCGAGATGTTCGATTCCCGGGTGGCACCATTCGAGGGCTTCGCAGCTGCCGCAGTGCCGGCCTGGAGTGGTCGGGTAGTCCTGATCCTGGATCCAGGGCTGGGCAAGTTGCGCGATCACTTCTCTCGCTTCGTCGACGGTCCCCGGGCGCGAGGGGTCCAGCTCCTCGAAGGTCACGTCGTCGGTGTGGAGGAGTTCGAGCTCTACCCTGGAGTGCGCCGCATCTCCGCCCAGGACGCCGGCGGCCAGCATCAACACGCCGAGTGCCAGCTGGGGATAGCGCTTCAACAGCGGCTCCCCTTCGTAGAGGTACCCGCTCGCGGTCTTGGTCTCCCGCCAGATCCAGCCCCCGCGACGGGTGTGGAGCAGGTCGGGGGTGGCAATCAGAACGAGATCGAGTTCGGGGTCATAACAGACCGCCTGGTGCTGCACACGCACCTCTTCGTCCGCGGCAAGGCCATCTAGCGGGCAGTAGAAGGCGTGCTGTTCGAGCATGGCGGCGCCGTCGAGTGCTTCCTGACCGCTCAAGTGCAGGCCGCCCGCGCCCCAGGATGCCGGGTCCGCCGGACCGGAGAGCGCCTCACAGCTCCGGTAGGGCTTGCTGCCGTGCCGTTGGTTCAGGATGTCGTCAACCACACGACCGCGGCGTACTTCCGGGCTCTCGGGCTTCGAGGAGCGCAGTTTGAGCTGCCGGGTCACGTGGTATTTCGTCGGACAGTCCCGGTAGGCGCGCAAATCGGTGACCGAGGCACTGCGTCGTGGCCGCTGGGGTTTCGGTGGTGTGATCCGCAGCAGTTCCGGAGTGCGCGGGAGTGTCTCGCAGCCGGTCATCGCCTTGCAGTCGACGCAGCCGGATCCGGGGCGAGCCCCGGTGCCGTCGATGGCTTGAAGGAGCGCGGGCCACCCCTCTGCCGTAAAGCGCTGTCGTGCCTGCTGACTGTTCCAGGCGAGTAGCTCCTTGCGCTTTCCGTCTCCACAGCCGAATTCGATGACCCTGACCTGTGTGGGCAGGTCGGTGCGGAACGGCGGAAGCTTGTCGAAGGGGACCGGAGTGTGTCGCTTCCGCCAGCCCCCGCCCGCCGGACGCCCCCGGGCCGCGACGTACGCGGCTGCAGCTTTCTCCCCCTCAGGGCGATCGTCCTTGGCAGCGCCAAAGGTGAGCAGCCACAGATCCCTGGTGGAACCGTCGACGGCCGCGTAGCGGCGTCCCCAGGCGGTCATCTCATAGGTGTCCGCGCCCCGGGCGTCGACCGGCCCGGGGTCCTTGCCAACCACCCAGGCGTCACGGACCGGGACGGTGAGCGTGAGGCCGGCCGCTTGGCGGGCGTGTTGGTCCGCCGCTCTGGCCTCCAGATAACGGGGGACCGCCTCGGCCGACCAGGACAGGAGCAGAGGGTGCGACGCGCGACGACGGTAGAGCCCGAACGTTCCCTTCGTACGCCAGAGTTCTCCGATTACCCACTCCGGATCGTTACGCTCGTGTTCAATCAGGTCGAGCGCATCCATAAAGACCTTGAGAGTGAAGTCCTGAAATTTTTCGATGAGTTCGGGCGGTTCGGGATCTGCGATCAACATCGGGCGGGCGTCGCTGCTGCGCTTCGTCGGGCAGTCTCGCGGGTCGAGCCGCGCGGCGCCGAGGTTCATACGCACCAACCTGGTGTCACCGCTGGTTCCGGCGGGGCGCGACCAGTTACCCATGTGCTCCTCCAAGCGGTACGGCAGGGCGGCCCGACGCGACACCATCGAGAGCGGCTTGCTGGGTGTCGGGCGACTCCAGCATGACACACGGCGGCTGTGAACTCAGTCCATGCACAAAATCGCTCTCGATCGCTTTACACTGGGCTCATCCGCCACGCAACGGTCCGGCGGAACCGGAAACCCCATCACCGTCGCGCCTCTCTTCGTGACGGACGAGGGACGCTTCGGAGGCAAGGGGCGGCATGAAGAAGGACGACGTGCTGGGCGGCCGGTACAAGCTGCGCAAGCACCTGGGCAGCGGCGGCATGGCCGTGGTCTGGCAGGCGGAGGACCTGCGGGACGAGAGGCTGGTGGCCGTCAAGTGCCTGCGCACGAACAGCGATCTTCTGGACTCACTGGACGAAGGCGAGGCACACGAGGAGCTGGGGCGCATGCGTGGCCGGTTCCGGCGCGAGGGCGCACTTCTCGGACGCATGCGCAACAGGAGCATTCCCGAGTTGTACGACCAGGGATCCCACGGCACCGAGCCCTACCTCGTCATGCGCTTCGTCGACGGCAAGCCCCTGCACCGCTTCCTGGACCAGTACACCCCCACCGTCGGCGTCGCCGCAGCCATCGGAGTCCAGATCGCCGAGGCGCTGGCCTGCGCCCATGACGTTCCGGTCGTACACCGTGATCTCAAGCCGTACAACTTGATCATCGACGAGAACGGCGTAGTCGTCCTCATCGACTTCGGCATCGCCAAGCCACTCTGGCCCGGCGTCACGGACTACACCCAGCACGGTTCCACTGTGGGCAGTAGGGGGTACGAGGCCCCGGAACAGATCCTGGAACGCCAGATCACCCCGAAGACCGACCTATACGCGCTGGGTTGCATCCTTTACCACCTGCTGACCGGCCACCCGCCGTTCTCCGGGGACGGTCTGAAGCACCAGCACGTCAAGGACGCTCCGATCCCGCCGACCTGCCACATCGGGCACATCCCGGCGGAGCTGGAAGCTCTGGTGCTGAAGTTGCTGGCGAAGGAGCCGGAGGACCGGCCGGTTGACGCCCGCGCGGTCGCGGAGGTGCTGCGGCAGTACGCGCCGCGCCCGGGTGACGCCGCCCCTTCCCCTCGGCTGGAGCCGGACCCTACGCGTCCGTTGCGCCTGCCGGCTGAGTACGGCCTGCCCGCCGCGCCTGCGACACTGGCAATCGCGACCAGGCCAAACAGGAGGCACCGCGCTTCCGGGTTCCTCAGCCGCAGGGTGTTTCAGGAGCTCACCGCCGAGGCCGAGGCCGAGATCGATGTCGGTGAGCCCGCGAGCGCGGTCGACGGACTGGTGGAGCTGCTGCCGGCCGCCCGCCGGGACTGGGGCGCCTTCGACCCAGGGGTCCGGGCGGCCCTCCGCGTGGCCGCGAACGGCATGCGCATTGCCGGGCGCTGCAAGGAGGCGATCGCGCTCTACGAGGATCTGTCCCTGCGGGCGGAGGGCAGCGTGAGCCCGAACGATTTGGCCGACTACCTGGAAGGCACGCTCGGCGCGGCGGAGTGCCGTATCCCGTTCGGTGACCTGCTCCCTGCGGCATCGGCGCTGGCCATGGTGCTCGAAGAGCTGCCCCGTGTCACCGGCCCTCGCGCCGAGGTGCTGGCAGAGCGATGCCACGACGTCGGTATCGAACTCGACGAGCTGCGCTACGAGATGTAGGCGGACGATCTGACGCGGGTGCCCCTCCGCACTCGCTTAGATGAAGAGGGACCGGCAAGCTCACAGGGCGATCAGTGCAGCCTTCCCGCCGCGAGCCCGTCCCCGAGGCCCCGGACAAGGCCCTCACCCACCGCCGCAAGGGAGCGAAGTGACTCCTCCAGTGCAAGCAGTTCTCTGAAGGCTGCCGCGTAAGGCCGTTGTTCGGTGAGAGAAAGCTGGAGTACCTGCAATTTACGTACGTCAATGCGGGCCGAACTGGAGGTGTGGGAGCCGGCCTGCCGTGCGTTGGCCGGAGCTCGCAGGCAGCCAGCGAGAAACCAGGCGTCGAGCAGTTCGGGATCCGGGCGCAGCGCGTATAGCTGGGGCCCGAGTACCAGGGGCGTGTCCACCTGGACCCATACGCGATAGGCCCGTTCGACGCCCACCACGACAACGTCCCCGGGCTCGGCCACGGTGAGCGTGCCGGTTCTGGCGCCCGTCTCCACCACGGCCCCGGCAAGCCAGCCGCCCGGCCCCCCTCCCTGTACCAGGTCGGGAACGCTCAGGACTGGTACTGCACCGTGCGGAAGTGCATCGCCGTGCAGAAGCTCGCCCGGAAGCGTCTGCCCCTGCCGCAGCTTGAGCGCGTGGGCTCGGTCCAGGTCCGAGACCATAACCGTGGATGCGGCATCGCCGCCCCCCGACAGGTCGATCGTGGCGAGGGTACGGGAATGACCGCGCACCTCGTCGAGCAAGCCATCCAGACGCCCCCAGGATTCATGGAGCTTCACCTGGGCCTCCATGGCCGTCTCCGGCACGTAGCGCGCGGGCGTGAGATCCGTCTGCTCGTCGAGCAGGTCCATCACGGGGACGGTGACGCACCCTTCGGGTAGCCGCTCACCCGCTCCCGCCTGCTGGCCCTCGGACCAGGAGTGGGCCTGTACCGCGTCGAGGACCTGACCGCTCAGCCGTGACCAATCGATACCCTGAGCTCCCCGGACCATGCCTTGCGAGGTCGCCGCGTCGAGCAGGAACAGCCGCTCACCCGGAGCCGTCCCGCCGTCGGAGGCAGGCGCCCTGAGAATCCACAACTGGAGTGAGACGCTATGCGGCTGCGCAGCTCCGGCTGGCAGCGCGACGACTCCCCGCAGCGCGCCCGTGCGCAGCAACGCCCCGCGGATGCGCCTGCCCGCACGCCGGGAGGCCACCGCCGGCGGCAACAGGAGTACGGCGACACCGCCGGGCGCCAGGCGGGCCAGCGCATGCTCGACCCAAGCGAGTTCGGGCTCTGTCCTCGGTGGCAGGCCGTACACCCAGCGGGGGTCGGTGGCCAGTTCCTCATGACCCCAGTCGCGCGCGTTGAATGGGGGGTTGCACAGGACGACGTCGGCCCGCACGACACCGTGCGGGTCTGCGCGGAGCGCGTCTCCCGCCCTGATCTCCGCGCCCACCCCTCCCACGTCTGCGCGGGCAAAGCCCAGCCGGGCGGCTGCCAGCGCGGCAAGCACCGAGTCGAGGTCGGTCCCGAGGAGAGCTGGAGCCGTGGAGTCAGCGTTGGCCCCACGCTCCCCCATGCCCTCACCGGCGGCAAAGAGCAGCCCACCAACGCCACATGCGGGGTCGAGGACGGTAATCCGCGCATCCGCGCCCCTTGGCCCTCCGGCCCGGACGGTCAGAGCGATGTCCGCCATCAGCCGAGCGAGTGGGGCCGGAGTGGTGCTGACCTGCCGCACATGGGCGTCGAGCCAACGCGAAAGCAGAAAGTCGAAGGTCGCGCGGCCTCCTTCGTGGCGTGCGGCATTGACCGTCTCGTCCACCACACGGACGGCTTCTTCCGGAAGGAAGGACTGCTCGGGCACGGCCTGGTCCGCACCCTCCGCGGCGAGAAGGCGGCGGCCGGCTTCCGCGAGTGCCGCACCCATGACCGCACGTTCGCCCAGCGCCTCATAGTGCGGCCACAGCCGCTCACGCAGCCCGATCCGCTCAATCTTTCCATGGGCGTACAGCCATCGTTCGACGTCGGCTAGGGAGAACTGCGGGCTGGTGTCCGTTCCGCCGACCGGCGTCGGGAACGAGTCGTGGCGGCGCCGCCAGTTACTTACCGCCGCTCGACCAACACCCGCGATGCGCGCGATTCCCGCCAAGGTGACGGGCGCGTCGATGGAGCCTGACATGTGCTTCTCCGAGCGGGGGCGATTTTCGGACGGACCGGCACCGGTTGCCACCGTATCTCAGCCACCCTACAACAGGAGATTAATCATTGACTGAGTTCACAGACATTCTGTCGATCGCAACATTCCTCGGCTCCTGCCGCCCCTACACGGGCGCAGAAAAGGCGATCAGGGGAGGCATCGGGCACCAACCTCGGCGAGCCCTACGCCATTGAGGAGCCTCTGGCCGCGGTCTCAACCAGCATGTGCTGCGCCAGATGCCCGAGAAGACCTCCGCTCCGCCCGCGGTGCTCGACGATCCAGTCGGCCGCGCGACTCAAGCTCCGGTTCGAGCGCGAGTGGGCGGCCGTCGCGGCGCTCGACCACGCCCATGCTGGCGTCGCACTCACAGAGTGGGGAAGCTCAGCCCGCCGCAGCGAGGACCATCGGAAGGACCTGTGCACTGCCTGCCTGGCGGAGTAGGCGGGCGGCGACTGCGAGGGTCCAGCCGGAATCGGTGTAGTCGTCGACGAGCAGGACGGGGCCGGAGTAGCCAGCCAGCGCACCCGCCAGTTCCTCGGAGACGATGAAGGTGCCGGAGAGCGCCTTGAGGCGTTGGGCAGAGTTGCTGCGACGTGCGGCGTGCGCACTGTCCGGTCCGGCGTATGTCAGGGAACCGAGGTAGGGGAGGCGGCCGATGGTCGCGATTCCCTGGGCGAGGGAGCCGACCAGTTGCGGGCGGGACAGGGACGGGACGGCAACGATCCCTACCGGCCGGGCGGAGGCGTCCGGGATGTTCGGTGCCCAGCCGCCCGGGGAGCGCGCCCAGTCGGCGAGGACTGCGACCGTGGCCTTCAGGACGTCGTCGGGGACCGGGCCATCGGGGGCGTTCTCGGCCAGAAGGGGGCGCAGTCGGTTGCCCCAGCCGATGTCCGAGAGGCGGCCGAGCGCCCGGCCGGTGGCGGCCTGCTCGCCGGCGGGGATGCGGCCCTTGAGGTCGATGCCGAGGGCGGGCATGCCGGTCGGCCACATCCGGCGCGGCTCGACCTCCACTCCCGGGCGGTCCAGTTCCTTCTCGGCTCCCGTCAGTGCCTCGGTTGACACAGAGGAGCCGATCCAGGCGCCGGCGCAGTTGTCGCACCGGCCACACGCAACCGCGCCTTCGTCGTCCAGTCGCTGGCGCAAGAACTCCATCCGGCATTGGGAGGCGCTGACGTAGTCACGCATGGCCTGCTGCTCGGCCGCCCGCTGCCGCGCCACCCACGCGTACCTTTCGGTGTCGTACACCCAGGGCTGTCCGGTGCTCTCCCAGCCGCCCTTCACCCGCTTGACAGCCCCGTCCACGTCGAGGACCTTCAGCATCGTCTCCAGCCGGGTGCGCCGCAGATCCACCGCAGCTTCCAGGGCCGGCACGGACAACGGGCGCCCCGCTTCAGCGAGCGCCGTAAGGGTCTGGCGGACCTGAGCCTCGGGCGGGAAGGCCGTGTCGGCGAAGTAGCGCCAGATCGCCTCGTCCTCCTTGCCCGGCAGCATCAGCACCTCCGCGTGCTCCACCCCACGCCCCGCGCGGCCCACCTGCTGGTAGTACGCGATCGGCGAAGACGGCGAACCAAGGTGGATCACGAAACCGAGGTCGGGCTTGTCGAAGCCCATACCCAGCGCGGAGGTCGCCACCAGCGCCTTGACCCGGTTCTGCTGCAGGTCGGCCTCGGCCTGGAGCCGGTCGGCGTTCTCCGTGCGGCCCGTGTAGGAGTCCACCTTGAAGCCCCGCTGCCGCAGGAAGGCCGTGGCCTCCTCGGCCGCGGCGACCGTCAGGGTGTAGATGATCCCCGAGCCCGGCAATTCGTCCAGATGCTCGGCCAGCCACGCCAGCCGGTGAGCCGCGTCCGGCAGTCCGACCACGCCAAGCCGCAGACTGTTCCGCTCCAGCGAGCCCCGCAGCACCAGGGCCTCGCTCGCGCCGGTGCCCAGCTGCTCAGCCACATCCGCCGTCACCCGTGCGTTCGCCGTCGCCGTCGTAGCCAGCACCGGAACACCCGGGGCGAGATCCCCAAGCATGGCCCGCAGCCGACGGTAGTCGGGCCGGAAATCATGGCCCCAGTCGGAGATGCAGTGCGCCTCGTCGACCACCAGCAAGCCGGTCGTGGCCGCCAGCTTGGGCAGCACCTGCTCCCGGAAATCGACAGAATTGAGGCGCTCCGGACTCACGAGGAGAACGTCGGTCGCGCCACTCTCGATCTCCTCGTAGATCGAGACCCACTCCTCCGGATTCGCCGAGTTGATCGTCCGCGCCCTGATGCCGGCCCGCTCCGCCGCCTCCACCTGGTTACGCATCAACGCCATCAACGGCGAGACGATCACCGTCGGCCCAGAGCCACGCCGGCGCAGCAAAGCAGTGGCGACGAAGTAAACCGCCGACTTGCCCCACCCGGTGCGCTGCACCACCAGGGCCCGCCGACGTTCCTCCACCAGGGCCGCCACCGCCTGCCACTGGTCCTCCCGCAGCCGCGCCGAACCCTCAGGGGCACCGACGAGCTCAGCGAGGATGGCATCGGCTTCAGCACGGAGCTCCAGGTTGGTCATGCCCCCATGCAACCCGATGGGACTGACAATCGACGAATCCACCCAGCGCGACAAAATGATCACGAGGAGTAGCACCTGCCGCACGCCGATCAGGGATGGCCAAGGCCGAGCGCCTGGCCACGGCCGTCCCAAGCCGGCATATTTGCGCAGGTCAGGGCGCCAGTTCCGCCTGGAATTTGAATGCCTTTCCAGTTCTGTAGCCCGGAGCGGCTGAACAATCCGGACTTTCGCGACCAGGTCCTGCCCAGGCTCGCCGCGGCGACGGGACTGCTGGTGGTGGACGAGGCGCACTGCATCTCGGACTGGGGCCATGACTTCCGTCCGGACTACCGGCGGCTGCGCACGATGCTCGCGGAGCTGCCGTCCGATGTTCCGGTTCTCGCCACCACGGCCACGGCGAACTCTCGGGTGACCGCCGATGTCGCCGAGCAGTTGGGCACGGGAGCCGGGACGGACGCGCTCGTGCTGCGCGGGCCGCTGGACCGGGAGAGTCTCAGTCTCCATGTGCTCCGGCTGCCGGACGCGGCGCACCGGCTGGCGTGGCTGGCCGATCATCTCGGCGAACTGCCGGGCTCCGGGATCATCTATACGCTCACGGTCGCGGCGGCCGAGGAGGTCACGGCGTATCTGCGGCAGTGCGGGCACACGGTCGCCTCGTACACCGGACGCACGGAGAACGCCGACCGTCAGCAGGCCGAGGACGATCTGCTGGCGAACCGGGTGAAGGCGCTGGTCGCCACCTCCGCGCTGGGCATGGGGTTCGACAAGCCGGACCTCGGATTCGTGGTGCATCTCGGCTCGCCCTCCTCCCCCATCGCCTACTACCAGCAGGTGGGCCGTGCCGGCCGTGGGGTGGAGCACGCCGAGGTGCTGCTGCTGCCCGGCAGGGAGGACGAAGCGATCTGGCAGTACTTCGCGTCGGTCGCCTTCCCGCCCGAGGAACTGGTCCGCCGCACGCTCGATGTCCTGGGCCGGGCCGAGCGGCCGTTGTCGCTGCCCGCGCTCGAACCGCTGGTCGAGCTGCGGCGTACGCGTCTGGAGACGATGCTCAAGGTTCTCGATGTGGACGGGGCCGTGCACCGGGTGAAGGGCGGCTGGACCGCCACGGGCCGGCCATGGGTGTACGACACCGAGCGCTATGCCTGGGTGTCGCGTCAGCGCGAGACCGAACAGCAGGCGATGCGCGACTACGCGTCGACGGACGGCTGCCGGATGGAGTTTCTGCGGCGGCAGTTGGACGACGAGGCGGCTGTCCCGTGCGGCCGTTGCGACAACTGCGCGGGGACACGGTTCGAGGAGAAGGTGACCGCCGCCGCCCTCGACGCCGCGCGTGGTGAGCTGGGCAGGCCCGGTGTGGAGGTGGAGCCGCGCAAGATGTGGCCAACCGGGCTCTCGGCGATCGGTGTCGATCTCAAGGGACGTATCCCACCGGGCGAACAGTCCTTCTCCGGGCGGGCGTTGGGACGGCTGTCCGACATCGGCTGGGGCAACAGGCTGCGGCCGATGCTGGCGGCCCACGCCCCGGACGGCCCGGTGCCCGACGATGTGGTGAACGCGGTGGTGAGTGTGCTCGCCGACTGGGCCAAGGGACCGGGTGGCTGGGCCTCCGGCGTGGCCGACGCACCGCCTCGGCCCGTCGGAGTCGTCACCGTGGCCTCGCGGAGCCGGCCCCGGCTCGTCGGCTCGCTCGGCGACCAGATCTCGCGGATCGGCCGGATGCCGCTGCTCGGCACGGTCGAGTACGGGCCAGTGGCGACCGACGCCCGTGTCTCCCGTACCAACAGCGCACAGCGGGTGCGCGCCCTGCACGAATCGCTGACCGTACCCGCCGAGCTGGCCGGCGCGCTCACGTCGGCGGGCGGTCCCGTGCTGCTCGTCGACGATCTCTCGGACAGTGGCTGGACTCTCGCGGTGGCCGCCCGGCTGCTGCGAAAGGCCGGGGCGGATGGGGTGTTTCCGCTGGTCCTCGCCGTTCAGGCATGACATGGAGCATCAGCCGTACGACTGCGACCGGGGATATGACCGCCATAACTGCCCATTCCAGTCAACGGCGCCAATTGCTCGTTGCCGCACGCCCCCGCGCCAAGGAGAATTGACGCCAACCCGCACGGTCGCTCGCGGTCCGCAAGGGCTGTGCCGAGGTGCGCCCCCGTCCGACTCTGCCCGTACTGTGGGCGCGTATGCGAAGGGAGGATCGTGACCTTCGGATTCGCTCCGTCCGCAGCCACTTCGATCAACGGGCCGGCGGGTTCCGCCAACCGCCTCGCCAGGATGCTCGAACTCGACGAATGGGCGGCAGCGGGGATTCCGCTGCTGCGCAATCCGCGTGAGGTGGTCAGCGGTCTGCACAGCAGACACCGGCCGACTCCGGCGACCGCGGTCGTGGCCGTCCTCGATCATGAGGAATGGCTCACCGCGAGCGCGTCGTTCGTCCCACGGGCGGCCCCGGTGGACGGCTGGGAGTTCCGCAACGCGCTGCTGGCACATCTACGCCGTGTCATCCCGCACGATCTGCGCCGTCGCACGCCCATACGTACCGCCGTGCTGCTCTACTGCCGTGAGGGTGACGAGCGGTGGACAGAGGAGGACGGAGCCTGGATGTGGGGACTGCGGGACGCCTGCACTCTGCACGGGCTGCGGTGCGGCGCGTACATCACGCTGACGCGCGGCGGTTGGCAGGTGCTGGGCGAGGACCGTGGAGGCCGTCGGCCCAACTCCATGTCCCCGCCCGCCGATCTGGCGGAGACGGTGCTTGAGGCCGCTGCTTCGCCGGTGCGCGGAGGCGGTGTCGGCGTCGAGGCGCTCCGGCGCACGGCCGCCCGCTGAGATGGGAGCAGGAGCAGACGCACAAGCGGGAGCAGACATACAGCCGCACAGCACCCCGAGCGGCCAATAGGTTTCCGTGTGCGGGCACACCACAGCGGCCCGGCCACCCCCTGAACGGGCAGCCGGGTCACGACCGGGACGTACGGACGCACAGACGCGGGCGTCAACGCCCGCGCGCCACACGCCGTACCGGCTGTCGTACGGCTCAGACCCCCGCGCCGAGCACGGCGTTGATCCGCTCGGAGTCACCGCACACGACCAGCAGCGCGGTGGCCCGCTCGCGGGCCGACGGCAGCACCTGGGCGACGACGGCGTCACCGCCTCCATTGACGGCGACGACCACGACGGGCCGGGACTGCGCACGGGCGACAGCGGCGGCGTCGGCGAAGAACACGTCTTCGCGGGCGTCGTGCTGGGCCCAGTAGGAGACTTCACCGAAGGACAGCTCATGGGTGGCCCACGGGTGCTGTTCCCCGGTGGTGAGGACCAGGATGTCGCCCGGCGCCCGGCCCGAGTCGAGCAGCAGGTCGACGGCCTCTTCCGCGGCATCGAGCGCGCCGCCCGCCGGAGCCGGGATCAGCTGGATCTGAGGAGCGGAAGGAGTGGTGGGCCCGGACGCCTTGGGCTGCCCGGCGGAGCTCTGCGAGCGCTGCGCCGGCGGCGCGGGCCTCGCGGGACCGGGTCCCGGGCGACCGGGACGCGGTGTGGCCGCGGAGCGCGGCCCGGGTACGGGACGCGGACCGGGTACAGGACGAGGGGTCGGCGCGGTGCGGCCGGTGGCCGGGGTGGCGCTGGGACCCTGGGCTCTCTCGTGAATCTGAGGCTCCTGGGGGATGAGAGGCATGGCTGGATGTCTATCAAACGCCGACGCCGGAGGCATCGGCGGGTGGGCGCATTCTCGGCCCGGCCCACGGCCGGGGGGCACGCGGGCGAAGAGGTCACCGGATGTTCCAGAAGTCGGACGGATCGGAAGTCGGACGTACCGGAGTCGGACGTGTCAGAAGTCGAAGCCGAGTTGGCCCCCGCTTTCCATGGCCCCGGCCCCCGCGGGGATCCGGATCTTCTTGAGGTGCCGCCACTGGGGCAGCGAGTCGAGATAGGCCCACGAGAGCCGGTGGTGCGGTGTCGGCCCCCGCTCCTCCAGCGCCGCCTTGTGCACCGGTGAGGGATACCCGGCGTTGGCACCGAAAGCGAAAGGAACGTACTCCTCGGACGTAACGCCCAGTTCGGCCATCAGCGCGTCCCTGCGCACCTTGGCGATGACCGAGGCCGCCGCCACCGAGACACAGGACTGGTCGCCCTTGATGACCGTACGCACCTGCCAGGGCCCTCCGAGATAGTCGTGCTTGCCGTCGAGGATCACCGCGTCGGGCCGTACCGGCAGCGCCTCAAGGGCGCGTACGGCGGCGAGCCTGAGTGCCGCGGTCATTCCCAGGGCGTCGATCTCCTCCGGAGAGGCATGCCCGAGTGCATGCGCGGTGACCCACTTCTCCAGCTCACCGGCCAGCTCCGTACGGCGCTTGGGGCTGATCAGCTTGGAGTCGGTGAGACCGGCCGGCGGTCTGCGCAGTCCGGTGATGGCGGCGCACACCGTGACCGGCCCGGCCCACGCTCCGCGTCCTACTTCGTCGACGCCGGCGATGATTCTGGCGTCGGTGGTGGCGCGCAGCGAGCGCTCAACAGTGTGCGTGGGTGGTTCGTACGGCATGGCACCTGCAAGGTTACGCCGCCGGAACGCCGTGCGACAGACCGGGTACCGGCCGTCCTCAACAGCCTTGTCCGGTCCGCCGCGCAGGGCGCCTCAACCGGTACGCGATCGGACAAGGGGCACCATCACCTGATCGATCATCTCGGCGATCTCGCCATCGGTCCATTCGCTTCCGCACACCTTGGAACGGAACATCATCAGAGCCGGAATCACATCGCAGATCAGTACGCCGGTGGCGTCCGGACGTACATCGCCGCGCCGGATCCCGCGCCTCACCACGTCTCCGAAGAGCCGGTAGGACGGCTCGATGACGCCCTTGAGGATCAGCCCGTGGAAGCGTTCGGCGCTCGCCGCGTCGCATTCGTGAAGGACCGAACGGAGTGCGAATCCGGGCCGTGAGTACATCGCGTCCCGTACCAGCCGGCAGAGCTCGTACAGATCCTCGCGCACGCTCCCATGATCGGGCGCCTCGTCGAGCGTGGGCAGCCCCGCCTGGAGCGCGTCGGCGACCAGATCCTCCTTGGAGGGCCAGCGGCGGTACACCGCGGCCTTGCCGGTCTGGGCCCCGGCGGCGACGCCTTCCATGGTCAGCCCGTTCCAGCCGACCGTACTCAACTGCTCCAGGGCGGCTTCGAGGATCGCCCGCTCCAGCACGGGCCCACGGCGCCGCGACGCCGCCGACTGCGACCGAGCGGTGGCCGCGGAGCGTGAGGAAACCATCAGTAACTCTCCATAGGGGGCTGACACTCCGGAACGGCAGCTTCAGTGAACGCTTGCGTTCCCTGAAGGGGACTCACTACCGTGAACGCAACAGTGAACGGGTACGTTCACTAATTCACCTGTGGGGGATCCAGCAGTGACAACCTCTCAACTCGAAGCACAAAACGAACCACCGGGCGCGGCCCGTCGGAGCGGGCGCCCAGGGATCGCCCTCACCGTCATCGCGGCCTGTCAACTCATGGTCGTACTCGACGCGACCATTGTGAATATCGCGCTTCCGCATATCCAGGACGCTCTCAGCTTCTCGACCACGGATCTCTCCTGGGTCCTGAGCGCCTACACCCTGACCTTCGGCGGTCTGCTGCTGCTCGGCGGCCGGGCCGGCGACATCCTGGGCCGCCGCCGGGTCTTCATGACCGGCATCCTGCTCTTCACCCTGGCGTCCCTTCTGGGCGGTTTCGCCCAGGAGCCCTGGCAGTTGCTCGCCGCCCGTGCCCTCCAGGGAGTGGGCGGCGCGATCGCCTCGCCCACCTCGCTCGCCCTGATCACCACCACCTTCCCCGAGGGCCCCGAGCGGAACAGGGCGTTCGGCGTCTTCGCCGCCGTCTCCGCGGGCGGTGGCGCGATAGGGCTGCTGGCTGGCGGCATGCTCACCGAATGGCTCGACTGGCGCTGGGTCTTCTTCGTCAACGTACCGATCGGTGTGCTGATCGCGGTCCTCGCGCCGATGTACATCAATGAGTCCGAGCGCCATCCGGGGCGCTTCGACATCGCGGGCGCCGCGACATCCACGCTGGGTATGGCGTCGCTGGTGTACGGATTCATCCGGGCCTCCGAGGAGGGCTGGCGGGACTCGCTCACGCTGGGCGCGTTCGCGGCCTCGGTGGTGCTGCTCGCGATGTTCGTGGTGATCGAGTCGCGGGCGAAGGAGCCCATCACACCGCTCAGGATGTTCGCCGACCGGAACCGGTCGGGTACGTACGTCATCATGCTGAGCCTGGCCGCCGCGATGTTCGGCATGTTCTTCTTCATCGTCCTTTTCGTACAGAACGTGCTCGGATACAGCCCGATCCGGTCCGGTCTGGCCTTCCTGCCCGTAACGGTCGCGATCATCGTGGGCGCGGGGCTGTCGCAGCGGTTCCTTCCGGTGCTCGGTCCCAAGCCGTTCATGGTGACCGGTTCGGCCATCACCGGCCTCGGCCTCTTCTGGCAGACGCTCATCACTCCGGACAGTTCGTATCTCGGCGGCGTGCTCGGGCCGCTGCTGCTCTTCGGCTTCGGTATGGGGCTGAACTTCGTCACGCTCACCCTGACCGCCGTCTCGGGCGTCGCGCAGCACGAGGCGGGCGCGGCCTCCGGACTGCTCAACGCGAGCCAGCAGGTGGGAGGCTCGCTGGGGCTCTCGATCCTGGTCACCGTCTTCGGTACGGCCAGCCGCAACGAGGCGGAGAAGCAACTGCCGTCGTTCATGGCGGAGGCGAGCCCGGCGCAGAAGGCGGAGCTGGCAAAGACCCAGGAGCTGCCCGGGCGCTGGGGACATGAGGTGCTGACACAGGGCATCTCGACGGCTTTCATCGCGGCCGTGGCCATGGTGGCGGTCGCGCTGCTGACGGCGGCGCTGGTGATCCGGGTACGCAAGAGCGATCTGGAGGCACTCAGCGGCAAGGCGGAGGCAGCGGGTCCGGTGGCCTAGGGTCTTTCGTTTGGATCAGGCCGGAGCCCGGCCAGATCCAGACGAGAGGCCCTAGCCTCCGGGCCCGGTACGGCACGCGCGTACGCGTAGTCCCGTACGCGCGTGCCGTACGGAACCGTCACAGCCCGTTGACGTCGATGCCACCGCGGTACTCGATCCAGTCGCCCGTCCCCCGGCACTCAGGTGAGTCCGTGACCTCCCGCGTCGCCAGAATGTCGCGAGCCCTCCGCTCGCTCCGGTTCGTCGCGTACCAGGGCTCGCCGTCGGACTGGGCCAGATTCTCCGCGATTCCGGCGAGAGCGCAGGAGCGCAGCGGCTCGGGCAGCCGGTCAAGGGCCGGTACGGCATCGCTGGACAGCTCCTGGAAGTACTCGACGTCGAGCTTGTGCACGCGCTCGTACCGGTCCACATTGCTCTCCGCGACGAGCGCGTCCGGCGAGAGCAGCCCGAAGGTGAGCACGGCCGCCGCGGCACTGGCGGCGACGGCGCGCGGCAGCCACCGTCCGCCCACGGCACCCGCCACCAGGATCAGGACGATCACCAGAGCGAGCCACAGCTCCATCGCCGCCACCGAGACGCGCAGCCGAGTCAGTCCGTACGCCTCGACGTAGAGATCCATCCGGCGCAGCGCGGAGGCGGTCACAACGAGTGTGAGCACACAGAGGACGCCGAGCACGGCCCGGACCAGCACGCTGTCGCGGGCACCGTCGCGCGGGGCCCATCGGCGGGCCAGCCCGATGACGAGAAGGACGAGGAGAGTGACCCAGAGCAGTTGCCAGAAGCCCTGGCGGGCATATTCGGAACGAGTCAGTCCGGTCTTCTCGAAGACCTTGCGGTAACCGCCGAACAGCACGGCGAGCTGGACGGCGATGAAGACCGCGAAGAGCAGATTGAGAACGATCAGCGGAAACGCCCACTCCATCCTGCCGCGGGCCCGGCCGGGACGTACGGTGATCCGGTCCCAGCGCAGAGGCGCCGCCGCGGTGTGCGCGGCGGCGAGCGCGCCGAGGAGCCCGACGGCGAACATCAGGAAGCGCCATGGTCCGTCGTCGGCCGACACATCGGGAGTCAGACCGCCGAGCAGATCGGCGAAGGCCGCGTCGGCGCCCGCGAACAGCGCGCCGAACACGAACAGCAGCACCACGGCGACGACGAGCCCGCGGATCAGCGGCATCAGCTGCTTCCGCGAGCCTCCGGTGCGCTCGCGCAGACCGCGCAGGGCCCACATCCCGCCGTTGCCGATCGAGCCGAGCAGACCGAACGGACCGAACACCACACCCGGCCAGGTGCGGGAGCCGTGCAGCGCCAGCGAACCGAGCGCCAGCGCGGAGACGATGGCCAGGAACGTCGGCAGACCGGCGTCGTTGAGTGCGGGAACGGCGAGCAGTGCGACGCCGCCGAAGGCCCAGACCAGAGTCCAGGGACGCGACCGGCGACCGGCGTTCCGGGCTGCGAAGTAGGCGGCGAGGGCGGCGGGGACCGCCACGATCAGCAGATTCAGACCCACTCCGTCGCCCAGCAGCAGGGCGCTGAGCAGAGCGGTCGCCAGGACCGACCAGAGTGTGGCGGCGCCGATCGGGGCCGGCGTGACGGGACTGACCTCGGTGAGCCAGACGGGCGGCTCGGGCCGCTGAGGCTGCCACTGCTGCCAGTCGGGCGCCGTCGCGCTCCGCGGCTCCTGGCCGCTAGTTCTCCGTTCGCCTGACTCGGCTTCCCGTTCGCTGCCTGCTTTCCGTTCGCTCGGCCCGGCTTTCCGCTCGCTGCCCGTCTTCGGCTCGTGGCCCGTGTCCGGCTCCTCGGCCGGTGCGGGTATGGACGGTGTATCTGTCACGGGACCCCCTCCCGACCGGGCCCTGCGCGGCGGAGTGGCGCGTACGGCCCGGTGTCTCGTCGGCACGCCCGTCGAAGATCATCAAGACGGCGTGGCGGAAAGAGTAACCACGTGGACAAGGCCGTCACGCAGTCCTCAGATGCCCCTGTGGCAGGACCGTGACAAACAAATGCCGGCAGTGGTCAGCCGGTTACGGCGTCGGACAGCCATCCCGGCAGCTCCTCTGTACGCCCGGACCACTCCCGCGGCGGTGCTCCGGCGCTCCCGGCCGCGATCACTCCTCCGACGATGGCGCAGTTCGTGTCGACATCGCCACCCACCTGGGCCGTCGCCCAGAAGCCCCGCTCGAAGTCACCGAGGGCACGGGCCGCCGACCAGAGGGCGAACGGCACGGTGTCATGCGCGCTGGTGCGCCGTCCGCAGCCGAGGACGGCGGCGACGGTGCCCGCGTCCTCGTAGTCGAGCATGTCCCGTGCCCGGCGCAGTCCCGCGCCCACCGCGCTGCGCGGTACGAGCGCCACCACACCGTCGAGCAGGGCCTCGGGCGTGGGCGGGC
>NZ_FMDK01000936.1 GCF_900091995.1 Streptomyces sp. MnatMP-M17 | reverse complement strand
GCGACGACAGCTACGGCACCTCGCCGCGTTGTCGGAACATCCCCATACGCCCAGTATGGGAACGTCCCTCCGCCTTGCGATGCACCGCATCTGACGCCGCGCGCTGACCCACCAGCGATTACGGGACAGCCCTTAGGGCCTCTCGTTTGGAAAAAGGGGGCGGCCGGTCTGCACCGGCCGCCCCAGTTCTTCGGCTCTTACGGCTTCGGCGTGGCGTGCGGAGCGCACGTCACATCGGCGCTGTCCAGCGCGCCGGTCAGCAGATAGGCCTTCACCCGGTCGTTGATGCACGGATTGGCCAGGTTGGTGATGCCGTGCGAACCGGCGTCCCGCTCCGTGATCAGACGCGAGCCCTTGAACCGCTTGTGCAGCTCGACTGCGCCCTCGTACGGCGTGGCGGCGTCACGCGTGGACTGCGTGATCAGCACCGGCGGCAGTCCCTTGCCGGTCTTGACCTCCACCGGCGTCTGCTGCTTGGCACCCCAGGTGGCGCACGGCAGGTTCAGCCAGGCGTTGGCCCAGGTGAGGAACGGGTGGTCGCGGTGGAGCCGGGTGTTGTCCCGGTCCCAGGTCCGCCAGCTCGTGGGCCACTTGGCGTCGGCGCACTCGACGGCGGTGTAGACCGCGTTGCCGTTCTCGGCCTTGGCGTTGCCCACGGTGTCGGACAGATCCGGCGCTGCCGCGTCCACGAGTGCCTGGGTGTCACCGGCCAGATAGTCGCTCCAGACGGAGGCGACTGGCACCCAGCTGGAGTCGTAGTACGGAGCGCCCTGGAAGAGGCCGATCAGCTCGGCGGGACCGACGACCCCACCGATCGGGCTCTTCTTGGCGGCGGCCCGCAGCTTCTCCCACTGCCGCTCGACCTCTGCGGTGGTGGCACCGATGTGGAAGGTCGCGTCGTTCTGGGCGACCCACTTCATCCAGTCCTGGAACCGGATCTCGAAGGCCACGTCCTGGTCCAGGTTGGCCTGGTACCAGATCTTCTCCTTCGACGGGTTCACCACACTGTCCACGACCATCCGGCGCACATGCGTCGGGAACAGCGTGCCGTAGACCGCGCCGAGATAGGTGCCGTAGGAAACGCCCAGGTAGTTGAGCTTCTTCTCACCGAGCGCGGCCCGGATGACATCCAGGTCCCGTGCGGTGTTGGGCGTCGTCATATGCGGCAGCATCCAGCCGCTGCGCTCCTTGCAGCCGTCCGCGTACTCGGCCGCCAGCTTGCGCTGGGCGCGCTTGTCGGCCTCGCTGTCGGGGACGGGATCGAGCTTGGGCGCCTTGACGAACTCCGTCGGATCGACACAGGAGATGGGTGTCGAGCGGCCGACTCCGCGCGGGTCGAAGCCCACGAAGTCGTACGCCTTCGCCGCGTCCGCCCAGATGGCGTTCTTGGTGATGACACGGCGCGGGAACGCCATGCCGGAGCCACCGGGACCACCGGGGTTGTAGATCAGCGCGCCCTGGCGCTGGTCCTTGGTGCCGGTGTTGCCGATACGGTCGACGGCGAGCTTGATCTGCCGGCCGTTCGGCTTGCCGTAGTCGAGCGGCACGGTGACATAACCGCACTGGATGGGCTTTTCCAGCGCCCAGTCGGCCGGGCAGTCCTGCCAGTCGATGCCCTTCTTCGCGGCCCGGTCCGCGGCGACCGTGGCGCCGTACGCCGCCGGATCGCCGTGGTGACGGCCGTCGGCGTTCGCCGGAGCGGCCATCGCGCTCGCTATGAGCGCGCCCGCGAGCAGAGTGCCGGCCGAGCCGAGCACTGCTGTGCGTCTCAAGTGGAACCTCCCCCTGTGTGCCGCGCTGCCTGCGCAACGCGCGTTGATAGGACTCCCCGGGATCCTTTCGTCTATGAGGCGGCTGAGAACAGGAGGTATCGGCGTTTCTTTACCGAACCAATAACCGGTGAACGCGGTCCCGCTCAGCGGTACGCGGAGGTGTCCAGTGCCTCGTCCAGTACGCGCCGCAGCCGCAGGGCGTCCGGCGCGACGGCCGTGATCAGTACGGCGGGTCCGGCGAGCGGAGTGAGTACGGCGCTCTCGCCCAGCAGCCGTGGCACGGCCGGTTTCTCCTCGAACTCCGGCCCGGCGAGGAGGAGTTGGCCGACGGCCCGATGGCCGCCGAGGACCGCTCCGCCGTCCCAGCCGGCGGGCGCTCCGGGACCGTAGGCGAGTTCCTGGTCGAGCAGCGGACGCCCGGCGCGCAGCACGGTGAGCCGGGTGAACAGGGTGCCGGACTCCTCGCCGTGGCGGCCGAGGATCTGTTCCTCGCGCAGCGTCAGACGCCCGGTGGCGGCGAGTTCGACATGCGTACGCATCCGCAGCTCGCTGCCATACGCGGTGACGAGCTGCTCCGGCAGCCAGTTCAGCTCGGCGTGCTCGCCGACCGTCAGCCGTACGTCGTAGTGGGCGGCGCCC
>NZ_FMDK01000464.1 GCF_900091995.1 Streptomyces sp. MnatMP-M17 | reverse complement strand
CGACGCGCCGCGGCGCGGGCACGGCCGCGGCGGGCGCACCGCCGAGACCGAGGGACGCGGCCATCACCGTGACGGGGCCGCTCGTCATGAATGCGCGACGCAGCACGTCGCTCTCCTCGTTGGTGTCGCTGGTCTCACTCGTATCGCGGACAGCACCGGCAGTACTGGTGTCGCTGACGGGCGCCGGTGGCGGAGGCGGAGGCAGTGGTGCGGGCGTCGGCTCCGCCATGATCCGGGCCGCTCTGCCGCGTACCTCTTCCCGCGCGGAGAAGCCCAGGTCCTTCAGTGTCAGTCCCGGGAACATATGCAGGAAGACCCGTTCGTACGCGTAGTTGGGACAGCGGATCTCGCCCGCCTCCACCCGTCCGACATAGCGTGCGTCGCAGGCGACATGTTCACCGATCTCCCGAGCGGCCCTGCGTACGGCGGCGGCGAACTCCGCCGGCGAGCGCTGAGCGCGCAGCCTGCGGAAGGCGTGGTTGGGAACTGCCCGGGACGACGCCATGACCGAGCCCTCTCCTGGTACAGCCGATGGAGCCGCCGGTCTCCTCCGGCACTTCCGTCCGGTCCGGCACGTCCGTCCGGCACTTCCGGCGAAGCAAGAACGTACCGGTTGTGATGGGTCGTACACACAGGGTTTGCGCGCAAAGCGGATATCTCGCCCACGATCTGCTATGAACTGCCATCCTTTGCGGCGGCGTGCCGCCGTAGCCGTTGACGCCCTCGGGCGTTGGACCCCCTGGAGACGCTCAAGGCGTCTGCGCTCGACGAGGAGGGGTTCCCTTGTTGGAGTCTCAGCACACGAACGGCCAGGAGTTCGGCACGCGTTCCGGGGACGCGGGGGAGCCCTGCGACCTGGTGACCGTTCCGGCCCGGCAGGGGCTCGAAGCGGTGGACATTCTGCGCCGCGGGAGCGCGCCCGCGGTGGGGCCCGTGCTCCATGACGCTCCCTGCGACACCCTCGGCTTTCTGGTGCCGCCGGGCACCGCGGCGGGCTGGGACATGCCGGGCAGCGCGTGTACGCAGACACATGGCCGCGGAATGCGTCTCCCGGCGGATCCGCCGGTCACGGGCTCGAACTGGCTGCTGCCGCCCGACGCGACGGGCCGGGTCACGGACCCGGCGGTACTGAGGGAAGCCCTGGGCCAGGCGGCACGCCTGATCGAAGTGGTGGACAGGTGCCGCTAGTCCTCCTCCTCGCCGGCGGCCGTGCGGGGCCGGAACGTGTCCGCACCCCAAGGCGGCCGGGCGAGGGGCGGTCGCGAGAACCGGTCGGGCATCCGAGCCCTCAAATAAGCTGGCCCTGTGGCGAGGAACAGGCGTGGTGCGACGGGTACGGCGAGGGCGGCCGTCGTGGTGGAGGCCGTCGACGGGGGGAGCGCCGAGCTGATACCCGACCGGGAGCGGCCTCGCGCCTGGTCGCTGCTGATCGACGGCGCTCCGCAGTCCCATGTCGATCTGGACGATCCCACCCGTCTCTCCTTCGAGTACCAGCGCAGACTCGGCCATGTCGCCGATCTCCTGGCGCCCGTGGGCCGGCCGCTCCAGGTCGTGCACCTCGGCGGCGGCGCCTTCACTCTCGCCCGCTATATCGCCGCCACCCGCCCACGCTCCACCCAGCAGATCGTCGAAGTGGACGCCGCGCTCGTCCGGTTCGTCCGCGCGCGGCTGCCGCTGGATCCCGCCGCCCGGATCCGGGTCCGCTCCACCGACGCCCGCGCCGGGCTCGCCAAGGTGCCGGACGGCTGGGCGGATCTGGTGATCGCCGATGTGTTCGGCGGCGCCCGTACTCCCGCTCATCTCACCAGCGTCGAGTTCCTCGCGGAGATACGGCGGGCCCTGCGGCCGGACGGTTGTTACGCGGCCAATCTCGCCGACGGACCGCCGCTCGGCCATCTGCGCGGGCAGATCGCCACCGCCGCCACCGCCTTCGCGCATCTCGCGCTCGCCGCCGATCCGACCGTGCTGCGCGGGCGCCGCTTCGGCAATGCCGTACTGCTCGCCTCCGACCGTGAGCTGCCGCTCGCCGAACTGACTCGCCGGGTTGCGAGCGATCCGCATCCGGGACGGGTCGAACACGGGCGCGCGCTGGCCGACTTCACCGGTGGAGCGCCCGCCGTCACGGACGCGAGCGCCAAGCCGTCACCGCCGCCTCCGGCCGACGCGTTCACCTGACGACCGGCCGTCGCCGCCCGCCGCGCTCAGCGGTCGTCGAACTGGACCATCGGCGGATGGCCGTTCCAGGTGCAGAACACCGAGACCTCCCGGCCGTTCTGGGTGAACGTCACCCGGATCCAGGCCGGTTGCGTCCACACCTGCATCTGCCAGCCCGCGTCCGGTGTCGCCGAGACCAGCTCGGCCGAGACCTCGCCGATGTCGAACGCGACCCGGCCGCCGTCGACCGTATAGCTCTTCACGCGCCCGGAATCGGGCGGTTCCGCGTAGCCGTCCGCGCCGCCCTGCGCGGGCTCTCCCGTCGACGCGTACGGCGACGGCTGCTGGTCCCCGCCCGGGGCCGCCGTTCCCGCGCCCGTACCGGCGCCCTCACCCGTGCCCGTACTCGCGTGTGCGTCCGCGTCCGCGGATTTCACCGGGCGGCTCGGCCGCGCGGACGGGCTCGGAGGACGCTGGGTGGAGGAGGTGACCGGACTGGGCCGCGGCGCCGCCCAGTTGTCCGAGGGCAGCGCGAGCGCGCGCGGCGGATCGTAGGCCGTACCAGCCATGACCGTACGGACGCCCCACCACGTGAGCGTGACCGCCGCGCCGGTGGCCAGCGACCACGCCATCGCGTGTACCAGTCCTCTGCGCATCCGGGCCATAGTGCCGCACCCCGCGACACCCGCGCCAGACAACACCGGCTCCGGACAACACTCGTGCCACACAGGGCCCGTGGATCACGGACCGCCGGGACCGGCCTCCTCGCGTTCCCCGGATGGCGTACGGTGCCGCCCATGCCCAGTGTGCTCGTGGTCGAGGACGACCAGTTCGTGCGCTCCGCCCTCATCAGGCACCTGACCGAGGCCTCCCACACCGTACGGAGCGTCGGTACCGCCCTGGAGGCGCTGCGCGAAGTCGCCCATTTCCGGTTCGACGTGGTCATACTCGACCTCGGGCTGCCGGATCTCGACGGTGCCGAGGCGCTGAAGATGCTGCGCGGCATCACCGACGTACCGGTGATCATCGCCACCGCGCGGGACGACGAGACGGAGATCGTACGGCTGCTCAACGACGGCGCCGACGACTATCTCACCAAGCCGTTCTCGGTGGAGCATCTCTCGGCCAGGATCGCGGCCGTACTGCGCCGCTCACGCGCCGGCGCCGACGAGGCCACGCCCTCGCGTGTCATCCGGGTCGGCGGGCTCTCCATCGATCCGCTGCGCCGCCAGGCCGAACTGGACGGATCCGTACTGGATCTGACGCGACGTGAGTTCGATCTGCTGACCTTTCTCGCCGGGCGCCCGGGAGTGGTCGTACCGCGCAAGGAGCTGCTCGCCGAGGTCTGGCAGCAGTCGTACGGCGACGACCAGACCATTGATGTCCATCTCTCCTGGCTGCGGCGCAAACTCGGCGAGACGGCGGCCAGGCCGCGCTATCTGCACACGCTGCGCGGTGTCGGGGTGAAGCTGGAGCCGCCGAAATGAGACGGGAGCCGCGGAAATGAGATGGGCCCTGGTCAAGGTGGCCGTGGCCGTCACCGTGATGGTCGTCGTGGCCTTCGCCGTCCCGCTGGGACTGGTCATCAAGGAGATGGCCAGGGACCGGGCCTTCACCAACGCCGAGCGGCAGGCCGCCACCATCGGCCCGACGCTCTCCATCACCACCGACCGCGCGGAGCTGGAACGGGCCGTCGCCTCCACGCTGGCCGGCGCGTACGGACGGATGGCCGTCCATGTCCCGGCCGCCGACGAGCCGGGCGGTCTGCCACTGGAGATCGGTACGCGCCGGGCGGCCGAGGAGGATCTGCGGACCGTACGGCGGATCGGCCGCGCCTCCATCACCGAGGTCACGGGCGGTTTCGCACTGCTCCAGCCGACCGCGCTCAGCCAGGCGAGGATCGCGGTCGTCGAGATCTTCGTGCCCGACGACGAGGTCTCCAACGGAGTCACCACTGCCTGGCTGGTGCTCGCGGGTGTGGGTCTCGCGCTGGTGGTCGGTTCGGTCGCGGTCGCTGACCGGCTCGGACTGCGCATGGTCGAGCCGGCGCAGCGCCTCGCGTACGCGGCGCACGCGCTGGGCGAGGGAAAGCTCGGCGCGCGGGTCCCGGAGGAAGGGCCCACCGAACTGCGGTCCGCCGCCGTCGCGTTCAACTCGATGGCCGACCAGGTCGTCCAGCTCCTCGCCAACGAGCGGGAACTCGCCGCCGATCTCTCGCACCGGCTGCGCACCCCGCTCACCGTGCTGCGCCTCAACGCCGCCTCGCTGGGCGAAGGTCCGGCCGCCGACCAGACCAGGGCGGCCGTGGCCCAGTTGGAACGCGAGGTCGACACGATCATCCGTACCGCCCGCGAGTCCAAGCCGCAGACGGTGGCCGCCGGGCCGGCCGGCGGCTGCGATGTCTCCGAAGTCGTCAGGGAGCGGATGGACTTCTGGTCCGCGCTGGCCGAGGACGAGGGCCGTACGGCACGGGTCGCGGGCATCGGCGGCCCGGTCCGTATCCCGGTCGTCAGGGCCGAACTGGCCGCCGCGCTCGACGCGTTGCTCGGCAATGTCTTCCGGCACACACCGGAGGGCACGGCCTTCGCCGTCGATGTGCACAACGGCGAGGACGCCGTGATCGTCCTGGTCTCGGACGCGGGCCCGGGTATCGCCGATCCCCGGGCCGCGCTCGCGCGCGGCAACAGCGGCGGACGGGACGGTTCGACCGGGCTCGGCCTCGACATCGTGCGCCGGGTGGCCGAGTCGACGGGCGGAGACGTACGGATCGGGCGCTCGGTGCTCGGCGGCACCGAGGTACGGATCTGGATCGGGCTCGACGGCTGGCGCGCGCCGGACGCGCCGCGCGGGCACCGTCTCGGCCGTCGCAAGCGGGCGGCGCAGGGCCGCAGGGCGGCGGAGGTCTGAGGACTCCGGCCCTGGGCTCGGCGGGGCGAAGGCAGGCGCCCGATCTTCAACAGGCGCCGGATCTTTAATCGGTTCCGATGCGCACCTTAAGCGCGCCCTAAGAACCGTGGCCCCTGTCCTGTACAGCCCATTTGTCCATGCCGGGACGGCTAGCGTTCTGTCCTGGCTGCCCCACCAGCCGCCCCCCGCCGCCCCGGCCGGACCGACCCCCCACACCCATCCGGCCGGGGCTCGCACGTACGACGAAGGCCCGGGACGCGTGCGTACGGCGACGGTCCGGTGGGCCCGCCTCAGCCGACCGGGACCTCCGGCAGTACGCCCGTACCGGCCAGCCTGGCGTACCAGAGCGCGCTCGACTTCGGCGTACGCCGCTGGGTCTCGTAGTCCACATGCACCGCGCCGAAGCGCTTGCCGTAGCCGTACGCCCACTCGAAATTGTCCAGCAGCGACCAGAGGAAGTAGCCACGGACATCGGCGCCGTCGTCGATCGCCCGCCGGACCGCCGCGAGATGGCCGTGCAGATAGCGGATCCGGTCCGGGTCGTGGACCGTACCGTCCGCACCGGGCCTGTCCGCGTACGCCGCGCCGTTCTCGGTGACCATCAGCGGTAGTCCCGGCGCCTCGCGCGTGTACCGCATCAGCAGGTCGTACAGTCCGCTCGGATCCACCGACCAGCCCATCTCGGTGAGTTCACCGGGCGGCTGGTGGAAGGCGACGGAGTCTGCGCCCGGCCATGGCGAGTGCTCGCTCTCGCCATGGCCGTCGTGGCGCCCTGCGAACTCGTCCGTGGCGGCCGAGACCACCGCAGGCGCGTAGTAGTTGATGCCCAGCGAGTCCAGCGGCTGGCGGATCGTCGCCGGGTCCGTGGCATGGACGAAGGACCAGTCGGTGATCCGCGCGGTGTCCGCGAAGAGATCCTCGGGGTACGCGCCGTTCAGCATCGGGCCGGTGAAGATCCGGTTCGCGAGCGCGTCGATACGGCGCCGCGCGTCCAGGTCGGCGGGTGACTGTGTACGGGCCCGTACAGCCGACGGATTGAGGCTCACCGAGAGCCGGCCGTCCGCCGGGAGCACGGAACGCAGCGCCTGCGCGGCCAGACCGTGGCCGAGGTTGAGATGGTGCGCCGCGCGCAGCGCCGCCGCCGGGTCCGTACGGCCCGGGGCGTGCACGCCGGACGCGTATCCCAGAAAGGCGCTGCACCAGGGCTCGTTCAGGGTGGTCCAGCGCCGTACCCGGTCGCCGAGCGCCTCGCCGACGTAGCGTGCGTACTCCGCGAAGCGGTACGCCGTCTCGCGCTCCGGCCAGCCGCCCGCCGCCTCCAGCTCCTGGGGCAGATCCCAGTGGTAGAGCGTGAGGACGGGCTCGATGCCATGGCCGAGCAGATCGTCGACCAGCCCGCGGTAGAAGTCGAGACCGCGCTGGATGGCGGGACCGCGCCCGGTGGGCTGGACGCGCGGCCAGGAGACCGAGAAGCGGTACGCGTTCACGCCCAGGTCCGCCATCAGCCGGACGTCCTCGGCCCTGCGGTGGAAGTGGTCGACGGCGATGTCGCCGGTGTCGCCCTGCGCGACCTTGCCTGGTGTGTGGCTGAAGGTGTCCCAGATGGACGGCGTACGGCCGTTCTCCCGGGCCGCGCCCTCGATCTGGTACGCGGCGGTGGCGGTGCCCCACAGGAAGCCGGGCGGAAAGGTGTCGGACATGGGTCAGCTCCCGTTGCCGTAGGTGTGAGGTGAGGAGTGAGCGGTGGGGGGTGACGGACGAGAGGTACGGAGGCGCTGGGCCGTACAGAAGTACAGGGCGCGCGAGGCGTACAGGGACGTACGGCTCAGCCCTTGACCGCGCCCTGCATGATGCCGCCGACGATATGTCTGCCGAAGATCACAAAGGCGAGCAGCAGCGGCAGCGTGCCCAGCAGCGCGCCCGCCATGATCACCGACTGGTCGGGGATATAGCCGCGGCCGAGCCCGGTCAGTGCCACCTGCACGGTGGGATTGCCGTTCTGCGTCAGTGCGATGATCGGCCAGAAGAAGTCGTTCCAGGCCATCACGAAGGTCAGCATTCCCAGCACGGCCATCGCGGGCCGCGCGGCCGGGAAGACCACATGCCACACCACCCGCAAGCTGCTCGCGCCGTCCACCCGGGCCGCCTCGATCAGCTCCGTGGGCAGCGCTCCGATCAGATACTGCCGCATGAAGAACACGCCGAAGGCGCTGACCAGCGTCGGCAGGATGACGGACTGGAGCTGGTCGGTCCAGGACAGCTCGGCGATCAGCATGTACAGCGGTACGACACTGAGCTGCGGCGGCACCATCATCGTGCCGATCACCAGCAGCAGAAGCAGATTCTGGAACCGGAAGCGCAGTTTGGCGAAGGCGAAGCCGGCCAGGGTGGAGAAGAGCACGGTGCCCGCCGCGATCGCGCCCGCGACGACGGTCGTATTGAGCAGGGCCGTGCCCATATTGGCGTCGGTCCAGGCGATCTCCAGATTCTTGAAGAGGTTTCCGCCGAACCAGAACGGCGGAGGCGTCTGGGCGAGCCGGGTGTTGTTGCGGGAGGCCGCGATCGCCGTCCACACCAGCGGGAAGAGCGAGCCGATGGTGAAGATGATCAGTACGGCGTAGGTGATCCGCCCGCCGTGGAGCTGCCGGCCCGCGCCGCGCTTCTTCGGCCGGGCGCCGCTCATCCTCCGGCCCGCCTCGGAGTGGCCGGGTGTCCGCGGATCGGTGAGTGTCTGTGAAGTCGTCGACATGAGTGGTCTCCCTACGCGCTCTTGCGGAGACGGCGGCCGATGACCCAGTTCACCGCGCCGATGATCAGCAGGATCAGGAACATCGTCCAGGCGATCGCCGAGGCCCGGCCGAGATGGAGATTCACCCAGCCCTGTTCGTACAGATAGAGCCCGAGCGTCTGGAACTGGTGGCTGGCGCCGCCTGTCGCGCCCGCGCCGCCGTTGAAGAGCAGCGGCTCGCCGAAGAGCTGTGTCGCGCCGATGGTCGAGACCACACAGGTGAACAGGATCGTCGGTCGCAGCGAAGGCACGGTCACATGGATGAACTGCTGCCAGCGCGAGGCGCCGTCCAGGGCCGCCGACTCGTACAGATCGTTGGGGATGGCCTGCATCGCCGCCAGATAGATCAGGGCGTTGTAGCCGGTCCAGCGCCAGATGACGATCGTGGAGACCGCGAGCTGGGAGGTCCAGGTGCCGTTCTGCCAGTCGACGGCACCGATGCCGATCTGTCCGAGCAGCCAGTTGATCATTCCGTAGTCACGGCCGAAGAGCAGGACGAAGACCAGCGTCGCGGCGGCCACCGAGGTGGCGTACGGAGTGAGTACGGCGACGCGGAAGAACATCGAGCCGCGCAGCCGGTAGTTGAGCAGATGCGCGATGCCCAGCGCGATCAGAAGCTGGGGGATGGTGGAGATCAGCCCGATGGTGACGGTGTTCTGGAGCGCGTTCCAGAAGAACTCGTCACTGAGCAGCCGGGAGAAGTTGCGCAGTCCCACCCACTCCATGTCGGTGGGCGCGGTCAGCTCCACGCGGTGCAGGGAGGCCCAGCCGGTGTAGAGCAGCGGGAAGAGCCCGAAGGCCATGAAGAAGACGAAGAAGGGCGCGATGAAGGCGTAAGGACTCCAGCGCACATCGCGGCGGTACCGGCGGCTGCGCCGCTCACGGCGCCGCTCCTCGCGCTCGTCGTCGGGTTGCTGCTGATGTCCGTCGCGGTACGTGTCGTGGTCTGGGCCGGTCTTCCCGCCGCCCGTGGCGGGTGAGTCCGGCGCCGGGGCCGCGCCCTCCTCCTCGGAGGGCGCGGCGGCACGTGCGTCACTGGCCATCGGTCACTGGTCCAGCGCGTTGTCGATCGCCTTCACGGCGGCGTTCCAGCCGTCCTTGGAGGACGTGCCCTTCTGGTCGACCTGGAGCATGCCGATGTCGGCCAGGTTCTGCGCGATGATCAGATCCTTCGGTCCGACGATCTGGACCGGTACACCCTTGGCCGCAGCCGAGAAGATCTCACCGATGGGCGCGTTGTCGAAGTACTCGTGCTTGGCGCCCGACACGGCCGGCAGGGAGTACGCGGCCTGGGAGCTCGGGAAGCTGCCACGCTCGGCGAAGAGCGTGGCCTGCTGTTCGGGTGCGGTCAGCCAGGCGACGAGTTTGGCCGCGGCTTCCTTGTTCTTGCTCGCTTCGGGTACGACGAGGAAGGAGCCACCCCAGTTGCTGGGTTTGGGCGCGGCGGCCACGTCCCACTTGCCCTTGCCGGCCTCACCGCCCTTGTCCTGGATATAGCCCAGCATCCAGGCCGGGCAGGAGACGGTGGCGAAGGTGCCGTTGGCGAATCCCTGGTCCCAGCCGGGTGTGAACTGCTGGAGTTTGGCGGTCAGTCCCGAGCCCGCGAAGTCCGCCGCGATGTCCCAGGCCTGGCGCACGGCCGGGTTGGTCTTGTAGATGACCTTGCCGTCCTTGTCGTAGAAACGGTTGGCGTTGCTGCCGGTGATGGCGGCCATCACACCGCTCGCCGAGTCCACGAAGGCCGCGCCCTTGGGCGCCTTGGCCTTGAACTGCTTTCCCGCGTCGAGGTACTTGTTCCAGTCGCCCGCCCACAGCTTGCCGACCGCCTCACGGTCGGTGGGCAGGCCCGCGGCGGCGAAGAGGTCCTTGCGGTAGCAGATGCCCTCCGGGCCGATGTCGGTGCCGAGCGCGATGGTCTTGCCGGCCGTGGTGGTGGCCTGCGACCACTTCCACGGCAGGAAGCTGTCCTTCTGCACGCCCTCGGTCTTCCCGAGGTCCACGAGCTTGTCGCCCTGGGTGGCGGTGATCTCCGCGATGTTGTTGACCTCGATGGCCTGGACATCGGCGAGCCCGCTGCCGCTGCCGAGGTGGGTGAGGAGCTGCGGATAGTAGTTCTCGTTGCGCTCGATCGAGGTCTGCTTGATGACCACGTCCTTGTTGAGCTTCATGTACTGGTCGTAGAGCCCGGCCTCCTTGAGGCCGAAGGCCCCGAAGACTCCCACCGTGATCGTGGTCTTGCCCTTGCCGCTGACGCCTCCGCCCGAGGCGCTGCCGGAAGGATCCTCTGTGTCCGCCGCGCAGCCGGCCAGGGCTCCGGCGCCCAGCGCGGCGACGGCCGCGAGGACCACCAGCCGACGGGACGAGCGAGTACGTGTGCGCATTACGTCCTCCTAATACACCGCACCGACATGCCGGGCTACGGCCCAACTGATGTGCACAGCACAGTAGTTGGGAAGGGCCGGTGCGGTCGGGATATGTGCGGGGCTGATATGGGTCAGGTACGGTGGGAGCGCTCCCATGTGTGATGTGTTGAAGCGTCGCCGGTCCCCGTAGGGGTGTCAAGGGACCGGGCGGCGCGAGGTGGCTCGTTTATCCGTTTGTTGGTTTGCGTCATGGGCGCCATGGGGTGGGCGGCCGTTCGGGCGGTGGATTCGTTGGGGGAGGCAGGGATGGCGTCTCGGAAAGCCCCGGGAGTCCGGGGAGCGGACGGAGCCCAGGAGGCGGGCCGGGTACGGAGGACGCCGGAGGCCGCGTCGGGAGAGCCGGGAGTGCCGGAAGAGCCGGAAGCACTTGACGTCCCTTCAGCGCGCTCGGCGCGTCCGACGCCTTCAGCGCCTTCAGCGCCTTCGGCGGCGCGAGGGCGCGGCGGCAAGCTGCCCACGCTCGAAGAGGTGGCCGCGCGCGCCGGGGTCGGCCGTGGGACGGTCTCGCGGGTGATCAACGGCTCGCCGCGGGTCAGCGAGCGGACCAAGGCGGCGGTCGAGGCGGCGGTCGCCGAGCTGGGATACGTACCGAACCGCGCGGCCCGCGCCCTCGCCGCCAACCGCGCCGACGCGATCGCCCTGGTGGTGCCCGAGCCCGAGGAGCGGTTCTTCGCCGAGCCGTACTTCTCCGACATCGTCAGCGGCGTCGGCGAGGCGCTCGCCGAGACGGGGATGCAGCTGCTGCTGACCTTCGCGGGCGGCGCCCGCGAGCGCCGGCGCCTCGCCCAGTATCTGGCCGCGCACCGCGCCGACGGAGCGCTGCTGGTCTCGGTCCACGCGGACGATCCGTTGCCGGAGCTGCTGACCCAGCTCGGTATCCCGACGGTCATCAGCGGCCGGCGCTCGGCGGCCGAACCGCTGCCCGCGGTCGACTCCGACAACGCCGAGGGCGCCCGTACGGCCGTCGCCCATCTTCTCGCCCGGGGCCGGCGCACCATCGCGACCATCACCGGCCGGCTGGAGGTGTACGGCGCGGCCTGCCGCCTCGACGGTTACCGCCAGGCCCTCACGGACGCCGGACAGGCCCCGGACGGGCGGCTGACGGCCGTGGCCGACTTCACCGAGGACGGCGGTCGCCGTGCCATGCGTGAACTCCTCACGCGCCGCCCGGACCTGGACGCGGTCTTCGCCGCCTCGGACGTCATGGCCGCCGGCGCCCGCCAGACTCTCCGCGCCGCCGGCCGCCGTATCCCGGACGACGTGGCCCTGATCGGCTTCGACGACTCGGCGATAGCCCGCCATATGGACCCGCCCTTGACGAGCGTCCGCCAGCCGATCGAGGAGATGGGCCGAGCGATGGCCCGTCTGGTCCTCGAAGAAATCGCCACCCGCCCGACCGGCGCCGCGACACCGCCGCCGCAGATCGTGCTTCCCACCGAGCTGATCGTCCGGGCCTCCTCCTGACCTGGACCGACCCGGACCGACCTGGACCGACCCGGACCGACCTGGACCGACCCGGACCGACCTCGGCTCCCGCGAACGAAGAAGGCCCGGTCCGCTTGCGCGAACCGGGCCTTGCTCACTCAGGGTGAGTAACGGGACTCGAACCCGCGACATCCTGGACCACAACCAGGTGCTCTACCAGCTGAGCTATACCCACCACGACCGGTCGCTTTCCGACCGGCCGAGAAAAAGTGTACAGGGTCCGCGAGGGTGCTCGCGCCTGTATTCGTGCTGCGGTGGCGGCGGGCGCTTCCCGGGGTGCGGGGGTGCCCGGATGGGGCTATGACGTGTGGAGCACGTGCTTGGCCGCGATCTGCTTGGCCGTGTCGGAGTCCGGGCCCGGCGCCGGTACGAAGACCGCCTCGCGGTAGTAGCGCAGCTCCGCGATGGATTCGCGGATATCGGCGAGCGCGCGGTGGTTGCCGGCCTTCTCCGGGCTGTTGAAGTACGCCCGTGGATACCAGCGGCGGGCCAGCTCCTTGACCGAGGAGACATCCACGATGCGGTAGTGGAGGTAGCCCTCCAGCGTCGGCATGTCACGCAGCAGGAAGCCGCGGTCGGTGCCGACCGTGTTCCCGCACAGCGGAGCCTTGCCGGGCTCCTTGACATGCTCGCGTACATACGCCAGGACCTGCTCCTCGGCGGCGGCCAGCGTCGTACCGCCCGCCAGCTCGTCGAGGAGTCCCGAGGTGGTGTGCATCTGCCGCACCACCTCGGGCATGGTCTCCAGCGCCGCGTCCGGCGGGCGGATCACGATGTCCACCCCTTCACCGAGCACGTTCAGCTCCGAGTCGGTGACCAGGGCGGCCACCTCGATGAGTGCGTCGTCCGTCAGCGAGAGCCCGGTCATCTCGCAGTCGATCCACACCATGCGGTCGTTCATACGCCTTACCCTACGGGGCGCTCCGCTGGCCGGGCAGACTCGGACGGCCCGGACCTGTTGCGTACATGTCGGAACCTGGCTTTCCTTGCTCCGGCACCGCCGACGACGTGGCCGTCTGGCCCGGCAGACCGACGGCTGCCGCCGCCCGCCTGGCGTGCGGTGAGGCCTGGGCCGGCACGACCGACTCCATGACTCCCGGCGCCATCGGCTCGCCCTGCGGGCGCCTGGCCCGGTAGGCGGACCGGTAGGCCGCGGGAGAGGAGCCGAGCTGGCGCCGGAAGTGGCCGCGCAGCGCCACCGGTGAACGGAAGCCGCAGCGGCCGGCGACCTCGTCGACGGAGTAGTCGGAGGTCTCCAGCAGCCGCTGTGCCTGAAGCACCCGCTGGGTGATCAGCCACTGGAGCGGCGCGCTTCCGGTCAGCGAGCGGAACCGCCGGTCGAACGTACGGCGGCTCATGTACGCGCGGGCCGCGAGCGTCTCCACGTCGAACTGCTCGTGCAGATGCTCCAGCGCCCAGGCCACGACCTCGGCGAGCGGGTCGGAGCCGATCTCTTCTGGTAAAGACCTGTCCAGATAGCGCTCCTGACCGCCACTGCGCCGCGGAGGTACGACCAGTCTGCGCGCGAGCGCGCCCGCGGCCTCCGCGCCGTGATCCGTCCGGACTATATGCAGACACAGATCGATTCCGGCTGCCGTGCCCGCCGACGTCAGCACATCGCCGTCGTCGACGAACAGCTCACGCGGATCCACATGCACGGACGGATAGCGCTTGGCGAGCGTCGGCGCGTACATCCAGTGTGTGGTGGCCGGGCGGCCGTCCAGCAGACCGGCCGCGGCGAGCACGAACGCGCCGGTGCACAGACCGACGATTCTCGCGCCCTCCTCGTGCGCCCGGCGCAGCGCATCCAGCGCCTCCGGTGGTGGCGGCGATGTGATCGACCGCCATGCCGGCACGACCACGGTGCCCGCCCTGCTGATCGCCTCCAGGCCGTACGGCGCGGTGAGTTCGAGCCCGCCGGTGGTGCGCAGCGGTCCGTCCTCCCCGGCACACACGAGCAGGCGGTAGCGGGGAACCCCGGCGTCCTGGCGGTCGATTCCGAACACCGAGAGCGGAATTGAGCTCTCGAAGATGGGGCCACCGCTGAAGAGCAGCACGGCGACGACTTCTCGTCGGCGACGCCCGGAAAGCTTCCGTGCTGACTCCGGTGCGGCAATGGAGTCCTGGCTCATGGCGCTAAGCCCCCCTCGGTGTTCGCGTCTCCCCGTTCTTGTCGGGCCTCTCGCTCCTGCACGATTCCCCTCGGTTTTGCACGGGTCCCCAGCCTTCGATACTCATGATCGAATCTACTGTGTCCCGTGGTGCCGGCGTGACAAGTTCTCCATCCGGCGCTATGTCGACAAGGCAACTTGGCGCGAAGCATTCGATCACGAAGCGTTCCACTCGGGAGCCGAGAGTGGAAGTGGGCCTCGCGTGCATGGCCCGTCCCCGTAGGGTGCGGAGGACTGGGTCGGTCCTTTCTTCCCTGGTGGCAAGGGGGTTGGCAGGCCATTTCCCCAAGGGTTCTCTCCCAGTGTGAAGTTGGCCGAAAAGTGATGGGTGCGTCTGTGCGAAGCTTTCAATCTCCCGGCGCACTACCTTCACGCGTGCGTGAGCTTCGATGCGCCCCCCGACCGCCCGAGGACCGTCGGCTTCCGGACGTTCCGTACGTTCCGTACATCCTTGCTCCGTTCCTCGTCCTCCCGCGCGCTCTTCTTCTCGCGCCCGCCCGGCCCTCCGCGCCCGCTTCCGCCCTCGCGCCCACGCCCGTACACGGCCGTTCTCCCATCTTCGCCCCCACCGCCCGCGGTTGGGCGGCGGAGCCCTCGGAACGGCGCAGCAGCAGCCGGCAGACGGCGGTCACCGCGGCGAGGCCCAGCGTCGTGGCGATCGTGCCGCCGACGGACGTGCCGTACACGGTGAGGACCACCGGGACCAGCAGACAGCTCAGCGACGCCCAGCGGACCACCTCGCCCGCCGGATCTCCCGACGGCGCCCGCGCGGTGTCCGCGACGGACTCCCGGCACGGCTCTCCGTACGGAGCGCGGGACCGCTCCGTACAACTGCCCGCCGCCCGGTGCGGCGGCGGCCCGGCAGCCGGTTCCACGG
>NZ_FMDK01000481.1 GCF_900091995.1 Streptomyces sp. MnatMP-M17 | reverse complement strand
GAGCGGCCCGCGCGCCCGCGGGCTACCGCCTGCGGGCTACCGGGCCCGCGCGCGCCGAAGTTCGCCCAAGGTGTCGCCTATGCGCGCGAGCTGCTGTCCCAGCGTCGCCAGATCGTTCGGCGCGCCGCGCCGTAACTCCTCCTCGATCGACGACAGCCGGCCCGCGATCTCCCCGAGGTGCTCCTGCTCACGCGCCAGCATCCGCTCCAACTGCTGGTTCTTCCGGTGCAGATCGAGGAAGACACCGACCTTGGCCCGTAACACCCACGGGTCGAACGGCTTGGTCAGAAAGTCCGCCGCGCCTGTGGCGTACCCGCGGAACGCGTAACCGCTGTCGGACTCGGGCCCGTTCAGAAAGATGATCGGGACGTCCTTGGCGTGGTCCAGCCGCTTGATCCGGGCGGCCGTCTCGAAACCGTCCATGCCCGGCATCCGGACATCCAGCAGGACCAGCGCGAACGGCTGCCGCAGCAGTTCCTCCATCGCCTCCTCGCCCGAACGGGCCCGTACGAGTGTCACGTCCAGGGAGCCGAGGACCGCTTCCAGTGCGACGAGGTTGTCCTCCATGTCGTCCACGAGAAGAATGGTCGCGCGTTCCGCGGAGGCTGTTGACCTGCTCATCCGGCTCTCCTTGTCGGCCCTCGGCCCTCGCCTGTCGGCCAGCGGGGCAAGACTGCTCTGTCCGGCGCGGTTTCGCACGTCGTTACCCGGGGTTTGGCCGCCGTGTTGTCAACCCGTGTCCTCAGCCATACCGTCCTTCTCCCAGCACGCCGCCGGACCTCGGCTGTTCACCAACTCCAGGCAAATATCCGCCCACTTCGATGACTCGGCGCATATGGACGCGCTCCGTCTGTCACTCTGTCGGGATCGTAAGTGGCACAACACCAGAACGGGATCAGGAGCCGCAGTGGGGCCCATTCCGATTCCGCGCGAGTCGCTGCACCGTTCGGCACCCGAGGTGCCGTTACGGCAGGACGCGCGGTCGACGTCACGTACCAGCCTGCCCGGGAACCCGCTCGCGCCGTCCGCCGCGCGCCGGTTCGTACGCGCGACGCTGGCCGACTGGACCAGCCAGGGAAAGCTGGCCACCTGCACCTTCTGCCGAGGCGACGGAGGATGCGCGCCAGGGCGGCACAGCACCGATCTGCTCGCGGACGACGCGGTGGTCATCGTCAGCGAACTGGTCACCAACGCGGTCGTGCACGCCGGGACCACCGTCGAACTGCTCTGCCGCCACGAGACGGCGGCCGAGGATCCCTCGGGGACGGGAGAGGAGCCGGCCGCCCTGGTTCTGGAAATATCCGATCACCATCCCGCGCGCGCCATCCAGAGCGACGCCCGGGGCCAGGCGCCGTCCGGCACTCCGGAGTACGGCCGCGGGCTGCAACTCGTCGCCTCCCTCGCCGAACGCTGGGGCATCACCTACCGTCCCGGGCTCAAGACCGTCTGGGCCCGGCTGCCGCTCGAAGGGCGGGAGGCAGGGCCCGGCCAGCCGGGCGAACCCGCGCTGCGCCGGGGACTGCGCGCCGCCGAGATTCTCGCGCCCTCGTCGCGGCGTTCCGTACGGGACGATCCCGACTGGATCGGCCGTGGCGCGCTCTCCTTTCTCGCCGAGGCCTCGGAGCTGCTCGCGGGCCAGCTCGACGAGGATCTGATCGCGGCGCTCGCGGGACAGTTGCTGGTGCCGCGGCTCGCGGACTGGTGCGCGGTGTGGCTGGACGCCGAGAGCGCTCAGGCAGGCACGGCGCCACGGCTCGCCCGCGTCTGGCACGCCGACGAGTCCAGGACCGGCGAACTGCGCGCGGTCCTGGAGAAGGACCCGCCACGGCTGCCGGACCTGCCGAGGGGCGGCCCGGGGCGGG
>NZ_FMDK01001290.1 GCF_900091995.1 Streptomyces sp. MnatMP-M17 | reverse complement strand
TGCGGCACGCGGTGGAGGCGGGTCGGCTGGCGCGCCGGGCGGGCCGAATCCCCCGCCGCCACTTCGCGACGGCGTCGTCGCCAACGGACGGCCGGGCGGCCCTGGACCCCGAACGACCGGCGTTCACCTAGCGGGTGCGTGCCGGGTCCGTCCGGCCGGCCGTTTCGTCCTCAAACGCCGGACGGGCTTGATTTTCGGGCCGACGGTTCCGTCCTCAAACGCCCGACGGGCTTGGTGGGTGCCGCGCACCGCGGACCCCGCCGGAACCCGCACCGTAGACTCAGGTTCGTGGATACGACCCTTCACGATCCCATCGTCGGGCAGGTACTCGACGGGCGTTATCGCGTTGACGCGCGTATCGCCGTCGGTGGCATGGCCACGGTGTACCGGGCCGTCGACACCCGGCTTGACCGGGTCCTGGCGCTCAAGGTGATGCATCCGGCGCTCGCCGCCGACGTCGCCTTCGTGGAGCGGTTCATCCGTGAGGCCAAGTCCGTGGCCCGGCTGGCGCATCCCAATGTGGTCGCGGTCTTCGACCAGGGCGCGCAGGGCGCGTATGTCTATCAGGCGATGGAGTATGTCGCGGGCTGCACACTGCGCGATGTGCTGCGTGAGCGCGGCGCGCTCCAGCCGCGGGCCGCGCTGGACATCCTGGAGCCCGTGCTCGCCGCGCTCGGCGCGGCCCACCGGGCCGGGTTCGTTCACCGGGACATGAAGCCGGAGAACGTGCTGATCGGGGAGGACGGCCGGGTCAAGGTCGCGGACTTCGGGCTCGTACGGGCCGTAGGAGATGTCACCAATACGACCGGGACCGTGCTCGGCACCGTGTCGTATCTCGCGCCCGAACAGATCGAGTACGGCACGTCCGACACCCGGGTCGATGTGTACGCCTGCGGCGTCGTCCTCCACGAGATGCTGACCGGTGCCAAGCCGCACGGCGGGGACACTCCCGCGCAGGTGCTCTACCGGCATCTGAACGAGGACGTGCCCGCGCCGTCGGCCGCC
>NZ_FMDK01001293.1 GCF_900091995.1 Streptomyces sp. MnatMP-M17 | reverse complement strand
CTCGGGCGTGGGCGCGGCGGACGCGGTGGACAGGTTGAGGCTGGCGGCGGCGAGGATGACCGCGCCGGCGGCGGCAGATCTCTTGAGGGCGCTCAGAAGCTTCATCGGGCTGCCTTTCGTGGGGGGCTGGTTGTGGGCGTGGTGCTCGATGGCTGTACGTGCGGTCGGCTGTGCGTGAGGTCGGCTGTCACGCCGGTGCCGGATCAACGCGCGTTGCGCTGGCCTGACATGGGCCCGACAAGAAAGCGTGATCCGGATTATGGGGAGGAGTTCAGCCACGCCACAAGAACCTGTTTTCGGCCAGGACGGAGGCGCATATGCCGGTCGGCGTCCGGTCATCGGACATCGGCGGGAGATACGGCGGGCTTTGTGCCGGATCCTCCGCCCGCGCCGCGCCCACAATGCGGTCCGTGTACCCCCCGTAGACCGCGCGTGTGGCCTCTGTGTGCACTCCGTGTGCCACCCGCGAACACCGCTCCCCCGAGTCCGCCCGGGTCCGCCTCGGTCTGCCCCGGGCCGCCTCCATGGATCGTCGCGACCGCCCCGTAGAGTGGATTCCGGTTGACCGGGTTGACCGTCCTCGCAGGGGGTTACGGACGTGACGAACGGCGGCGAGGTCGCGCACGGGTATCCGCATCTCGGCACGGTGCGGGCGGCGATCACCGCGCTCTACCGGCAGCTCTCGCCCGAGGGCATCCGCTCGTACGCGCCCAGCGTCGCTCCGGCCGATGTCGCCTTCTCCGATCTGGACGATCTCCATCTCGGCACCCAGCGCGTCGCGCACGCCCTGGTCCAGCAGCTCCGGCTGCCCGACGCGCGCATGATCGTGAGCTTCCGCGAGATGGACCAGGCGGCGAGCGTCGAGCTGGCCGCGGGTCCCGAGTACTTCATCGAGCTGAACAACCGCTTCCGGACGCACCGCCGTGACATCGGCGCCGCCCTCGCCCACGAGATCACCCATGTCCTGCTGCACCGGCTCGGGCTGGGCTTTCCCGGCATCCACGACAACGAGATCCTCACCGACACGGCGACCACCTATCTGGGCGCGGGCTGGCTGCTGCTCGACGCCTACCGCGAGGACCGCGACTCCAGCCAGAAGCTCGGCTATCTCACGCCGGAGGAGTTCGGCTATGTGCTCGCCAAGCGGGCGATGGTCTTCGACGAGGATCCCCGGATCTGGTTCACCAGTCCGCAGGGATACACCTCGTATACGAAGGGCAGGGCGCAGGCGCTGCGCGACGAGCAGCAGCCGCCGCTGACGA
>NZ_FMDK01000461.1 GCF_900091995.1 Streptomyces sp. MnatMP-M17 | reverse complement strand
CGGCGGCCCGCCTCCGCGCGGAGTGCGGGCCACTTTCGTGTATCTACGCGGAGCCGACCGCGAAGGGTACGGTTCTGGTGTCGAGTCAGAACGGGAGCCAGTATGCATGCTCTACCTCATGACCACACCGGCGCACGCATCAAGCGCCTGCGCCGGGAGCGCCACCTCACGCAGCGCGCCCTCTCCGACCTGTCCCTGGTCCCGTACAGCACCCTCACCAAGACCGAACAAGGCGTCCTGCCCGCCTCCCCGCACGTCATCGCAAGCATCGCCCGCGCCCTCCGCGTGGACGTCGCCACGGTGACGGGCCAGCCCTACGCCACAGAGCTACGCGCCGACGAACTGGACGTCCTCATAAGGCCGATCCGCGAGGCGCTGGACGTCTACGACCTCGGAGCCGACCCCGATATCCGGCCCCGGCCGCACCAACTCCTCGCCGACGACGCCGAGGAACTCCTTGTCATCGTCCGCGCCGGGGACATCAAGCAGGCCGCAAGCCAGGTCGCCGGGCTCATTCAGGAGGCCACGACCGCCGCACACGGCGCTGGGACGACGGAAGGCTGGCTGCTGCTGGCGTCCACCTACCGGACGGCGTACGACGTGGCGACGAAGCTCGGCTACGGCGACCTCGCCGCCATCGCGCTGTCCCGTATGGACTGGGCCGCGCAGCGCGGATCTGACGCCGTCGTGGGCGGCATGTACCGCTACATGCGGGCGCTCACCTACCTCCGGGAGGGCCAGTACCAGACCGGCGAGCGGCTGGTGAAGCTCGGGCTCTCCACGCTGGAGCAGGCTCCGACCGGCCGTGACCGGGATGTCGTGACCGGGCAGTTCCATCTTGGTGCCGCGGTGATGGCGGGGCGGGCGCGGGACCGTGATCGCGCCGAGGCTCATCTCGCCGAGGGCGAGCGCATCGCGGACGCGACCGGTGAGGCCGTCGACGTGCACTGGCTGGCGTTCGGCCCGACCAACGTCGCGGTCCACCGGGTGTCCGTCCTCGCGGAGTTGGACGAGTACGGCGATGCGGCACAGGCCGGGCAGGGCGTGAGAATTCCGAAAGACTGGCCGGCATCGCGCCGCAGCCACCATCACGCCGAGCTGGCGCGCGCGCAGATGTGGACCGGGGACATCGATCAGGCATTCGCGAATCTGCTGCGGGCGCGGAAGGCGGCGCCGCAGCAGGCGCGCTATCACCAGACCGTACGCGAGACCTACGCAGGGCTGGAGGCGGCTAAGCGCCAACTCCCCGACAGTTTCCTGTCGTACGGCTCCTGGCTGGGTGCCTGACCCTCCGTCAACCTTTGGCCCCGGCTATCACCAGGTCGTGATAGCCGGGGCCTTCCCATGTACCCACCATGGCTCCACTTGCCCTTACCGAGACCATGGAGCCGATCATGACAACCCACGCAACCGAGAGGGCCATCACCCGATGGCTGCTCTCCTCCTCCCGCCTCGCGGACATCGCCTACGCGGACTGGGCGCACGGCAGGCCCGCCGTTCTGCGTACCGGTGGTGTGTACGACGCTGTGCGGATGCCGCAGCAACTGGTACACGCAGCGGTCGGTTGCACTGAGCCGGGCACGGTGAACGCCGTCCTTGCCGAGGTTCTCGACGGGCCGGTGATCTGTCAGCCCGGGTCCTGGTACTACGCGCTCGTGCCCAGCGGTACGTGTGAGACATGGCGCTCGGCACTCGCCGTGGTTCGTGGGAGCGGCGGGTGGGTCGGTATCCCCCGGATGGACCGTACGGAGCCCACCGCCGTGGCCGCCTACTGGGCCGTGCCCGTGGAGAGCGTCGGAAAGCTGTGCTCGGCGGACGCCGTGGCCGGGCTGCTGGACGACGGCCGGAAGCGCATCGAGGCCCTGGCTCCATGACCGCGCTCGCACTGCGCCGGCTGCTGGCCGACGTGGGCCGTCTCCTCGCGTGCTACGGGGAATACATGACCCACGCAGTGGGCTGCGCGAGCTGCTCCGAGGGCCGGCGCTGTGCCGACGGTGAGCACGCGTGGCTGACGTTTCTCCACGCCCGTGACACGGAGCAGCCCTGAACACCTCACCTCGTCCCGACGCACCCCACCCGCCCCACTGGCACGGTTACGCCTGGAACGGCCCCCGGTGCCGGCCCGGCAGCGACCCGGGCCCCCGTGTCACGCCCGAGGGTGCTCAACCGCTCGGCATCGAGGCTCAGTTGAAGCGGATCGCCGAGACCGCCACCGTGTTCACCACCCACCGCACCGCCGATGACGCCTACGCCTGGCTGGAGGCGACGCTTCAGCGGTACCCGCGTGCCGTCAGGACGCCCTTGCCCAGGGACGTACTCGCCGATGCGCGGGCACGGCTCGAACGCGGCGGCGAAGTGGACTGGTTCTACTACTCCCTCGACGGCCGGTACGTCACACGCACGCTCGACATCTGCACCGGCCCTCAGAGCGGCGGCTGTCCGCCGGACAGTCCCTAGCTCCAGCTCGGCGAGGGCCCGTTCCGCTCTCCGTACGGCACCGGGCGGGCCGTGAACGCGTCCAGGAAGACGCGGTCGCCGACCGGCCGGTCCGGCTTCACCGTGACCTCCTGGAGCTTCAGTTCAGCGTGACCGGACTCCTGACGGACGTCTGACAGACGCCAGCCCGGCCAGGGCCCGTAAGCCCTGGCCAAGCGTCAGCGCATGGCCGTCAGCCCCGACGGACCGTCAGTCTCTCGCCCGCTTCACATCGCCCTTTCCGCACGCCGTGCCGTCCCTGTTCGGATCCAGCCGCAGTGGATCGTCCTTGCCGTTGACCTTCAGCCGGCCGTACTCGTTCGCCGCCAGCCAGTCGCAGCGCGCCTTCGTCGTCGGCCTCACCGTGTCCGGGAAGACCGTGGGTACGCAGACGTTCGCCGAGCCGTAGTGCCGGTCGCAGCCCGCGATCTGCGGGCTCACCGGCGCCGAAGTCCGCTTCTTCTGCGGCTTCTTCACCTTTCCGGCCGGGTCGCCGGCGAAGTCATGTACGTGTGCCGACTCCGCCGACTGCTTCGCCAGCGCCGCCGGCCCGCCCAGATGCACCCACTTCGCCACCGACGGAATCCCGTTCGCGTCGACCGCGAACAGCATGTACCAGCCCGGCGGCGCCAGATTCGGGTTGCTCGTCACGTTCAGATCGACAGTGTTGCCGTCGTTTCCGTCCACCGTCAGCGGCAGATCCACGAACCGCTGGTTCGGGTCGGACGAGTGCGTCACCGCCGCCGGGCGGATCAGCTCCGCCTTGGCGATGGGCCGGTCGACCGTGATCCGCTGGGTGTCGCCGTACAGCCACTGGTCGTCGATCAGCGAAGTGATCTCCGGTCGTGGGCCCTTGAGCAGATACGGCGGCGTGTACAGCGAAACCTGGTGGTTCCAGGTGCCGTTACCCGGGTTGTCGCCCGTCGTCATCACGCGGCCGTCCGGCAGCAGGAACGCCGAGGAGTGGTAGCCGCGCGCCTCGGGGTCCACCGCCACCGGATCGAAGGTGTCCGTCTGCGGATCGAAGATGGACGATTCGTAAACCGGATTCGCCCGGTTGTGCAGCGCGCCGCCGGTCTCCAGAACCTTGCCGTCGGGCAGCAGCACCGCCGAGCCGTACATCTTGCCCTGCGCGCCGGTCTGCGGCTGCGGGCCACCGCCGAGATCGACCGTTCCCTGCGGCAGCAGCGGACCGGGCGTGTACCGCGGATTCGGCTGCTTGAGATCGATCAGGTCCGTGAGCCGGTTCGCCTCCGGATTGGAGTCGATGTTGCCGCCGCCGATGGTCAGGACGCGCTGGTCCTGCGCGGGCGGCAGCAGCACGCTCGCCGACTGGTCGCGCTCGTCCTTGTTCTGGAGCCCGGCCACATCCGTGACGGTGTTGGCGTCGTAGTCGTAGATCGAGGACCCGGTGCCCGGTGTGCCGTTGCCGAAGACATGGCTGCCCGAGTAGAAGAGCCGGCCGTCCTGCATCAGGATCATCGACGGATACAGACCCCAGTACGACCAGGTCTGGTTCACCTGCCACAGCGGCAGCCACTTGTCCTCGGCGGCCGACCAGCGCTCGGCGGGCACGGACCCG
>NZ_FMDK01000460.1 GCF_900091995.1 Streptomyces sp. MnatMP-M17 | reverse complement strand
ACGCCCGATAAAGGGCACTAGCACCTCAAGCTAGCGCGTCTGCCATTCCGCCACCCGGACGAGTGGTCGAACCGCGGGTTTGTGCGCGGCGACGGGGACAACGATACCAGGGGATCGGGGTGGTCCTCACCTGTATATGCGGTGGTCAGGGGGCGCGTGGGGTGCCGTGTGGGATATCCCCTACGGCACCCCACGCGCTCGCGGTCACGGGCAGGGTCAGGGCATCAGGTGGTAGTCCGGGAAGTTGCCCGGCGGGCGTTCACCCGGAGGGCCGTCCGTGACCGCTCGTACGAGGAGTTCTCCGCCGACGAAGGCGCCTCGCCAGGAGTGGCCGAAGCCGCCGAAGAGCTCTTCGCGGTCACCGCGGGAGCGGGGCTTGCCGTGGCCTACCTTGAAGGCGCGGATCTGCGGGGAGAGCCGGGCGTAGGTGGCCGGGTCGTCGGTGGAGAGAGTCGCGACGAGGGCGCCGTTCGAGGCGTTCATCGCGGCCAGCAGTTCCGCCTCCGTGTCGACCAGGACGATGGTGTCGACCGGGCCGAAGGGCTCCGCGTGGTGCAGCGGCGAGGACGGCGGCGGGTTGAGGAGAGTCACCGGCGGGAGGTACGCGCTGGTGTCCTGACCCGGCAGGAACAGACCGTCGGACAGCGATCCCTCGTGCAGCGGGACCGCGCCGCGGCTGATCGCCTCGGCGACATGGTCCGCCAGCTCCTTGGCCTTGGCCGCGTTGATAAGCGGCCCGAAGTCGAGTTCGGGAAGCGGGTCCCCGGGCTGCTCGACCGCCAGGGGATGGCCCAGCCGGATGGAGCGTACGGCGGGCAGATACGCCGCGAGGAAGTCCGCGAAGAGCGAGCGCTGGACGACAAAGCGCGGATACGCCGTGCAGCGCTGCTTACCGTAGTCGAACAGCTTGGGGATGACGGCCGTCAGGGCGCTCCAGTCGCTGTAGTTCCAGATGCCCCAGGTGTTGAGTCCCTCCTGTTCGAGCACATGGCGCTTGCCGAGGTCGGCCACCGCGGTGGCGATCCTGGCGCCGGTGTCCCGGCCGCCGACGAAGGAGACACAGCCGATCTCCGGCGAGCGCACGAGCGCCTCGGAGAGCTCGCCGCCGCTGCCGCTGACCAGGGTGATCGGGATGCCCTCGCGGACGGCGAGCGCGGAGGCCAGCGTCAGACAGGCCACTCCCCCGTCGGTGGGAGCCTTGGCGATCACCGCGTTGCCGGCCAGTGCCTGCACCAGCATGGCGTGGACCAGGACCGACATCGGATAGTTCCAGCTCGCGATGTTGGAGACCGGGCCCGCCAGCGGGCTCCGGCCCTCCAGCATCCGGTCCACGTTGTCCACGTACCAGCGCACGCCGTCGATCGCACGGTCGACGTCGGCCTGGGCGAGGCGCCACGGCTTGCCGATCTCCCACACAAGGAGCAGGGCGAGCAGTTCACGGTGTTCGGCGAGCGCGTCGAGCGTGGCGCTCACCCGCGCCTTGCGCACCGTGAGCGGAACATGCCGCCACACGCGGTGATCGTCCAGACAGGCTCGCACAGCCTGCTGGGCGGTGGCCGCGTCCAGCCGCGGCGGGCCCGCTATGGGGCTGCCGTCGACCGGGCTGGTGGCGGGCAGGGCGCGGCCGTCGGACTGCCACGAACCGGCCCAGAGATTCAGCACACGGTCGTCCTGGAAGGCCTCGGGCGCCACGGCGAGGCAGCGCTCCCAGGCGTCGGACCAGGCTGTGCCGGGCTTCAGCGACAGAGTCAATTGAGGAGTGAGGGTGGGTGCCATTGAGGGTCTCCGCTTTCAGGGGCGGGAAATGACATGGCTCGGCCTGCCTGCCGTGGAAGCCTGGCAGGCAAGGAGTGATGGAGAAGGATGGAAATAGTGGTGGAGATGGCGACGGAGAGAATCGGTCCTCACGGGACGCGACCTCTTGTTATTTCGGCTGCTCGGCGTAGTCGGCTTACTTCACGTCGGCTTACCCGACAGTAGGGAAACCAATAGCGCCGCGGCACGCACTCCGTTCAATTATGAGTGACGTCACGTGTCGCCGCGAGGCGGTCGAGGACCAGCCTCGCCGTCTCCGAGGGAGTCGAGCCGACCCGTACGCCGACCGCCTCCAAGGCCCGTTTCTTGGCCTCGGCCGTTCCTGAGGAGCCGGAGACGATCGCCCCCGCGTGCCCCATGGTCTTGCCCTCGGGCGCGGTGAATCCGGCGATGTAGCCGATCACCGGCTTGCTGACACGGCCCGCGATATAGGCCGCCGCCCGCTCCTCCGCGTCGCCGCCGATCTCACCGATGAGTACGATGATCTCGGTGTCCGGGTCGTCCTCGAACGCGGCGAGGCAGTCGATATGGGTGGTGCCCACGACGGGATCGCCGCCGATTCCGACCGCCGAGGAGAAGCCCGTCTCGCGCAGTTCGTACATGAGCTGATAGGTGAGCGTGCCGGATTTGGAGACGAGTCCGATCCGGCCGGGCTTGGCGGCGATGTCCGCCGGGATGATGCCCGCGTTGGACTGTCCCGGACTGATCAGTCCGGGACAGTTGGGACCGACGATACGGGTGCCCCGCTCCTTCGCGTACGCCTGGAAGGCGACCGCGTCATGGACCGGGATGCCCTCGGTGATCACGACCGCGAGTTCGATGCCCGCGTCCGCGGCCTCGATGACGGCGGCCTTCGCGAAAGGCGGCGGTACGAAGACGACCGTGACATCCGCGCCCGTCGCCTCCATGCCTTCACGCACCGAGCCGAAGACGGGCACGGCGCGGTCGTCGAAGTCGACGGTACGGCCCGCCTTGCGCGGGTTGACACCGCCGACGACATCGGTGCCGGCGGCGAGCATCCGCCGGGTGTGCTTCATGCCCTCGCCGCCGGTCATGCCCTGGACGAGGACCTTGCTCTCCTTGGTCAGAAAGATCGCCATGGTGTCCGCTCTCCTTGAGCCGGGTGGCCGGATCCGGGTGGTCGGGCCTCTTGGTGCCGGACCTCTTGGTGGTGAGGCGTCCTGGCCGGCTATCCGGCGGACGCCAGTACGGCGGCCTGGCGGGCCGCCCCGTCCATCGTGGTGACCTGGTCCACGAGCGGATGCGCGCGGTCCGCGAGGATCGCACGGCCGCGGGCGGCGCTGTTGCCGTCGAGGCGCACCACGAGCGGCTTGGTCAGCCGCACCGATTCCAGGGCCTGGACGATCCCTTCGGCGACGGCGTCACAGGCTGTGATGCCGCCGAAGACATTGACGAACACGGACTTGACGTCCGGATCGGAGAGGATGACGGACAGCCCGTCCGCCATCACCTGGGCGGACGCCCCTCCCCCGATGTCGAGGAAGTTGGCGGGACGGGCGCCGCAGCCGGCGACCACATCGAGAGTCGACATGACCAGGCCCGCGCCATTGCCGATGATGCCGACCTCGCCGTCGAGCTTGACGTAGTTGAGCCCCTTGGCCGCCGCGGCGGCTTCGAGCGGATCGGCGTGCGGATCCTCTCCGGTGTCGCCCCAACGCACCTGCCGGAAGCGCGCGTTGTCGTCAAGAGTGACTTTGCCGTCGAGGGCGATAATCAGCCCGTTCGCCGTACGTACCAAAGGGTTCACCTCGACCAGCAGGGCGTCCTCGCGGACCAGCACCTGCCACAGCGCCTGGAGTACCGGAACGGTGTCCGGAGGCAGCTTCGCGGCGGCGGCGATCTCCGCCGCCTTGGCCTCGGTGACTCCCTCCCTGGGATCGATCGGGATACGGGCGACAGCCTCCGGACGAGTCGCCGCGACCTCCTCGATCTCCATTCCGCCCTCGGCCGAGGCGATCGCGACGAAGGTCCCCGCCGCACGGTCGAGGACATACGAAACGTAGAACTCGGCTTCGATGTCGACTGGTTGAGCGAGCATCACCTTCCTTACGGTGTGGCCCTTGATATCCATGCCGAGGATCTGACGTGCGGTCAGTTCGGCGGCGGCCGGGTCGATCGCGAGCTTGACGCCGCCCGCCTTCCCCCGGCCGCCCGTCTTCACCTGTGCCTTGACGACCACACGGCCGCCGAGACGCTCGGCGGCGAACCGGGCCTCCCTGGCCAGTTCCACCACTTCGGCCTCGGGCACCGGGATGCCGTAGTCCGCGAAGAGTTCTCTTGCCTGGTGCTCATACAGATCCATGCCGGCTCCCATTTGACGAAAGTGCCGCACGCCCCCTGGACACCATCCACCGGATGCGGGATAACAAGCTTCATACAGTATTCGTCGACTGTATGCAATGTACCGGGAGGGCCACCGCCCTCCCCTACGAAGGGACAGGACCGCCCTCATGTCCGATGCCAGCCAGGAGCTCGTTTCCGGTGGTCATCTGGTCGCCAAGGTACTCAAAGCGGAAGGTGTGGAGGTCGTCTACACCCTCGGCGGCGGCCGGATCACCGACCTCCATGACGGCTGCGCCGACGAAGGCATCGACGTGGTCGGCGTACGGCACGAGCGGACGGCCGTCCATGCCGCCGACGGCCACGCGAGGATCACCGGCCGGCCCGGCTGCGCGCTGGTCACCTCCGGTCCCGGTATCACCGACGCCCTCACCGGCGTCGCGGGCGCGTTCCGCGCCGAGTCCCCGATGCTGCTCATCGGCGGACGGGGCGCGGACGGCCGGCACACGATGGGGTCGCTCCAGGAACCGCCGTACGTGGACCTGATGGACCCCGTCACCAAATTCGCCGCCACCGTGCCGGACCCGGCACACGCGGCCGGCCTGGTGTCGATGGCGTTCCGCGAGTGCTACCTCGGCGCGCCCGGCCCGTCCTTCCTGGAGATCCCGAGCGATGTACTGGATGCCAAGGTGCCACTGGAGAAGGCCCGGATCCCCGAGGCCGGTCACCACCGGGCCCCGGCCCGCGCGGCCGGTGACCCCGAGGCCGTCGAGAAGCTCGCCGATCTGCTCGTCCGGGCCGAGAAGCCGGCCGTCCTGCTCGGCGGCCAGGTCTGGACGACCCGTGGGACGGACGCCGCCGTCGCGCTGGTGCGGGCACTGAACGTACCCGCCTATACGAACGGAGCGGGCCGTGGCACCCTGGCGCCCGGCGATCCGCACCACTTCGAGCTCTCCCGCCCGTACGCGTTCGCCAACGCCGATCTCATCGTCGTCGTCGGCACTCCGTCCGACATCCGTGCCGGATACGGCACACGGCTCTCGCCGACCGCGACCGTCGTCCAGATCGATCTCGACCACCGCACCGTCGACAAGAACCGCGACATCGATCTCGGCATCACGGGCGACGCGGGCCTGGTGCTCTCGTCGGCCACCGAGGCCGCGAGCGCGCGGATCGACTCGGGCTCCGTCCGGCGCAAGGCCTGGCTGGAGGAGCTGCGTACCGCCGAGCGGACTGCGGCCGACAAGCTGCTGCCGCAGCTCACCTCGGACGCCGCGCCCATCCACCCGTACCGGCTGGTCCACGAGATCGACCGGTTCCTCACCGAGGACTCGGTCTACATCGGCGACGGCGGCGGCATCGTCACCCTCGCCGGCCAGATCGTCCAGCCCAAGTCCCCCGGCCACTGGCTGGATCCGGGCCCGCTCGGCACGCCCGGTGTCGGCATCCCGTTCGTCCTCGCCGCCAAGCGGGCCCGGCCCGGCAAGGAGGTCGTGGCGCTCTTCGGCGACGGCGCCTTCCCGCGGACCGGCTGGGACTTCGAGACCCTCGTCCGTCACAACCTGCCGTTCGTCGGCATCATCGGCAACAACTCCCCGATCGATCCGACCCGTTACGCCGAGGCCACCGCATACGGCCACGAGCGGAAGCGGGCCGGCGGCCACCACCTCGGAGACATCAGCTACGACACATTCGCCCAGATGCTGGGTGGTTACGGCGAAGAAGTACGCGACCCGGCCGACATCGCGCCCGCGCTCCGGCGGGCCCGCGAGTCCGGGCTGCCCTCGCTGATCAACGTCCGGGTCGATCCCGACGCGTACGTCCCCGCAACCATGAACCGGACCAGGTACAAGTAGAGGAGCCCCCTCATGACGCAGGCTCTTGAGACCGCAGTGGGAACGAAGGCGCTCACAGGCATACGGGTGCTGGACATGACGCACGTTCAGTCCGGGCCCTCGGCCACGCAGTTGCTCGGCTGGCTCGGCGCCGACGTGCTGAAGCTGGAGGCACCCACCGGCGACATCACCCGTAAGCAGCTCCGTGACATCCCCGATGTCGACTCGCTGTACTTCACGATGCTCAACTGCAACAAGCGGTCCATCACCCTCAACACCAAGACGGAGCGCGGCAAGGAGATCCTCACGGAGCTCATCCGCCGCTCCGATGTGATGGTGGAGAACTTCGGTCCGGGAGCCGTGGACCGTATGGGGTTCACCTGGGAGCGCATCCGGGAGATCAATCCGCGGATCGTCTATGCCTCCATCAAGGGCTTCGGCGACGGCCCGTACACCAACTTCAAGGCGTACGAGGTCGTCGCGCAGGCCATGGGCGGCTCGATGGCCACCACCGGCTTCGAGGACGGGCCGCCGCTCGCGACCGGCGCGCAGATCGGCGACTCCGGCACCGGCATCCACGCCGTCGCCGCCATTCTCGCCGCGCTCTTCCAGCGTGAGCACACCGGCCGTGGCCAGCGCGTCAATGTGGCGATGCAGCACGCCGTGCTCAATCTCTGCCGGGTGAAGCTGCGCGACCAGCAGCGGCTGGCGAACGGCCCGCTCGCCGAGTACCCGAACGAGGACTTCGGCGACCAGGTGCCGCGCAGCGGCAACGCGAGCGGCGGCGGCCAGCCCGGCTGGGCGGTCAGATGCGCGCCCGGCGGCCCCAACGACTATGTGTATGTGATCGTCCAGCCCGTCGGCTGGCGGCCGGTCACCGAGCTGATGGGCCGGCCCGAGCTGGCGGACGACCCGGAGTGGGCGACGCCGGAGGCCCGGCTGCCCAAGCTGAGCAAGATGTTCCAGCTCATCGAGGAGTGGACGAGCACCCTGCCCAAGTGGGAGGTGCTGGAGAAGCTCAACGCCCACAACATCCCGTGCGGACCGATCCTCTCCACCAAGGAGATCATCGAGGACGCCTCGCTGGCCGCGAACGACATGGTCATCGAGGTCCCTCACCCCAAGCGCGGTTCGTTCACCACCGTCGGCAACCCGCTGAAGCTCTCCGACTCCCCCGTGGACGTCGTCACCTCACCTCTGCTGGGTGAGCACAACGAAGAGGTGTACATCGGCGAGCTCGGTCTCGACGACGAGGAACTGCGCCTGCTCAAGTCGAACGGAGTCATCTAGCCGATGGACAGCACGGAACCGAATCAGCAGGCCGTACGGGCGGTCCTGGACGCCGCGCTCGCCGAAGGCCGTACGGCCCTGACCGCTCCCGAGGGGAAGGCCGTCACGGACGCGTACGGCATTCCCACCCCGGCCGAGGCGCTCGCCGAGACCGTCGACGACGCCGTGGCACTCGCGGACCGGATCGGTTTCCCGGTCGCACTGAAGATCGTCTCTCCGGAGATCCTGCACAAGACGGAGGCGGGCGGTGTGAGAATCGGCCTGAATTCGACCGCGGAGGTACGCGGCGCTTTCCTGTCGATCGTCACCAATGTCCGGGCGTACGACCCGAAGGCGCGGATCCTCGGCGTCCAGGTGCAGCAGATGGTGCCGGCCGGTACGGAGGTGCTGATCGGCACCGTCACCGACCCGGCCTTCGGCAAGATCGTGGCCTTCGGCCTCGGCGGAGTCCTGGTGGAGGTCCTGAAGGATGTCACTTTTCGGCTCGCGCCGGCGACGAGGGACGACGCGCTGTCGATGCTGGACGGGATCCGCGCCGCGGAGATCCTGCGCGGCGTGCGCGGCGGCGCGGCCGTCGACCGGGAGGCGCTGGCCGGGCTGGTGGTCAAGGTGTCACGGCTGGCGGCCGACTTCCCCGAGATCGCGGAGGTCGACCTCAATCCGGTGTTCGCGTCCGAGAACGGGGTGATGGCCGCCGACGTACGGATCCTGCTGACCAGGGAGGTTCCGGCCGCGCCGCGCACGTACACCCGCGAGGCAATCCTCGCCTCCATGGGACGGCTGATGAAGCCCGCCTCGGTGGCGGTGATCGGCGCCTCCGGCGAGCAGGGCAAGATCGGCAACTCGGTCATGCGCAATCTGATCGACGGCGGTTTCCCGGGCGAGATCCATCCGGTGAACCCCAAAGCCGATGACATACTCGGCCGTAAGGCGTACAAGAGCGTGATGGACGTGCCTGGTGAGCCTGATGTGGCGGTCTTCGCGATCCCCGCGAAGCTCGTCCCGGCGGCCCTGGAGGAAGTCGGCCGCAAGGGCATACCGAACGCCGTGCTGATCCCGTCCGGCTTCGCCGAGAGCGGCGAGCACGAACTCCAGGCGCGGATCGTGTCCATCGGCGAGGAGTACGGCGTACGGCTGCTGGGGCCGAACATCTACGGCTACTACTCCACCTGGCAGGACCTCTGCGCCACCTTCTGCACGCCGTACGACGTCAAGGGCGGCGTGGCGCTGACCTCGCAGTCCGGCGGTATCGGCATGGCGATCCTGGGCTTCGCCAGGACCACCAGGACGGGCGTCTCGGCGATCGTCGGCCTCGGCAACAAGTCGGACCTCGACGAGGACGATCTGCTGACCTGGTTCGGCGAGGACCCGAACACGGACTGCATCGCGATGCATCTGGAGGACCTCAAGGACGGGCGCGCCTTCGTGGACGCGGCGCGCGCGACCGTACCGAAGAAGCCGGTGGTGGTCCTCAAGGCCGGACGTACGGCGGCCGGAGCCAGGGCGGCGGGCTCGCACACCGGCGCGCTCGCCGGTGACGACGCGGTGTACGACGACATCCTGCGGCAGGCCGGTGTCATCCGGGCGCCGGGACTGGGCGAGATGCTGGAGTACGCGCGGGCGCTGCCCGTGATGCCCACTCCGCGGGGCGGCAATGTCGTGATCATCACGGGCGCCGGCGGCTCCGGTGTGCTGCTCTCGGACGCCCTCGTCGACAACGGTCTGTCGCTGATGGAGATCCCGCCGGATCTGGACGCGGCGTTCCGCGCCTTCATCCCGCCCTTCGGCTCGGTCGGCAATCCGGTGGACATCACCGGTGGTGAGCCTCCCTCCACCTACGAGGCGACGATCAGGCTGGGCCTGGAGGATCCGCGGATCCATTCGCTGGTGCTCGGGTACTGGCACACGATCGTCACTCCGCCGATGGTCTTCGCCGAACTGACGGCGCGGGTCGTGGCGGAGTTCCGGGCCCGTGGCATCCACAAGCCGGTGGTGGCGTCGCTCGCGGGCGATGTGGAGGTGGAGGAGGCGTGCCAGTACCTCTTCGAGCGCGGTGTGGTGGCGTACCCGTACACCACGGAGAAACCGGTCGCCGCGCTCGGTGCGAAGTATCAGTGGGCACGGGCTGCGGGGCTGCTGTGATAGGCCGCGAGCACACCGCATCCATCGATATGACACACCGTCAGAACGCACAGTCGTCCGGTGGACCGGGTTTCGTACCCGGGGCCGCCGGAGGTCCGGGGGTTGCACCCGGGACAACACAGCCAGTGGGCCAGGAACGCGGGATCTTCACGAGACACCGTCAGTTCCGCATTTCCGGCGCACCTGGTGCACCGTCAGAACAGCACACCGGTCAGGTGGTTGGGAGGTTACCGATGACCTAGCCCGCCCGGGGCAGCACGAAGGTTTTGGACAGGGGGCGCTGGCCAGCTCTTTCGATGCAAGGGGTGCAACACCACATGACAACTACCGAGATCCCCACTTCCGTCCCCTACAAGGAGGTGACGGACGGCAACGGCCGTGTGTACCGGATCGGTGAGACCGACCGGCACATCATGGGCCGTCCCCGATGGACGATGGTGCTCTTCCCCTGGATGGGAATGATGGGCATCAGTTCGTCGGAGTACGCGTTCACCTCGGCGGAGGACACTCTGCACGAGGCACACCTGTGGAGCAGCGGGCATATCTTCTGGCTGATGGGTGTCTGGATCTTCTTCCAGGCGGCCGTGGCCTTCCCCGCCGGGCAGCTCCGTGAGAGCGGCAAGCTGCCCGCCCGGTACGCCATGATGCTCGGCGCGCTGGGTACGTTCCTCGGCTATCTCTCCCTGGCCTACGCGCCGCATGTGATCGTGGCGTACATAGGCTTCGGAATGTTCAGCGGTATAGGCGCCGGTCTGGTCTATGCCACCTGTGTGAACATGGTCGGCAAGTGGTATCCGGAGCGGAAGGGCGGCAAGACCGGCCTCGTCAACGGCGGTTTCGCCTATGGCTCCGTGCCGTTCGTCTTCCTCTTCACCTCGTACATGGACCTGAGCAACTACCAGACCGTTCTGGTGGCTGTCGGTGTCATCTGCTGCCTGGTCGTCGCCGTCGCCGGCTGGTTCTTCAAGGACCCGCCGAAGTACTGGTGGCCCACGGGAGCGGACCCGCTCAAGACGTCGGAGGACCCCCGTATCCGGCGTGCGCTGGAGAAGAACCCGCCGGCGCTGAAGCAGTACACACCGAAGGAAGCGGCACGGACGCCCGTGCTGTGGATGATGTGGTTCTGCCTGCTCTGCACGGCCGGAATCAATATCTTCGGTATCGCCTTCCAGGTTCCCTTCGGCAAGGACATGGGCTTCGCGGGCGGGATCGTGGCAACCGCGATGTCGCTCAAGGCGATCGTGAACGGTACGGGACGCGGTGTCATCGGCTGGATCTCCGACCGGTACGGACGCCGTAACACACTGATCTTCGTCTGTCTGGTCCTGGGCAGCGCGCAGTTCGGTGTGCTCGTCTCCGGCTCCATGGGAAGCATGCCGTTCTTCCTGTTCTGCTCGATGGTCTCCGGCTTCGGCGGCGGCGCGATCTTCCCGCTCTTCGCGGCGATGACGGCGGACTACTTCGGGGAGAACAACAACGCTTCCAACTACGGCATGGTCTACAGCTCCAAGCTGATATCCGGCCTGGTCGGCTCCGGTATGGGAGCCGTGGTGGTGGCCGCCTGGGACTACGAGGGCGCGTTCATCATCGCCGGAAGCATCGGTCTCGCATCGGCGGTACTGGCCCTGTTCCTGAAGGCGCCAGGAAGGCCGAGTCACAAGAAAATCCAGCCCAACCCCAACCCGATCGGTCGGGAGATAGCCTGAAATGAAAGCACAACCTCTCTCCGGTACGTCCGCGCCGGCTTCGGCCGGCGCGGGCTACCGCGAAATCACCGACGCACGCGGCCGTGTCTACCGGATCGGTGAATCCGACCGGCAGATCCTCGGCCTCCCCCGCTGGACGATGGTGGCGCTGCCCTGGCTCGCCATGCTCGCCATCAGCGTCTTCGAGTACGCCTTCGGGGCTGCGGAGGAGACCCTGTCCAAGGCTCATCACTGGAGTTCGACGAACACCTTCTGGGTGCTCAGCGTCTGGATCTTCTTCCAGGCCGCCGTCTCCTTCCCGGCCGGCCGGCTGCGGGAGAAGGGCATCCTGAACAGCAGGGCGGCCATGCTCATCGGCTCGTTCTTCTCGCTGGTGGGATTCGTCAGCCTCAGTCATGCGCCTAACATCTGGCTCGCGCTGGTGGGCTTCGGCCTGCTGGGCGGGCTCGGCTCCGGGCTGATCTACTCGACCTGCGTGAATATGGTCGGCAAGTGGTACCCGGAGCGCAGGGGCGGCAAAACCGGGCTGGTCAACGGGGCGTTCGCCTATGGCGCCGTGCCGTTCATCTTCCTCTTCACCTACGGTTTCGACACCTCGAACTACCACACGGTGCTCGATCTGGTGGGGATCTATGTCCTGGTGCTGACGCTGGTCTCGGGCCTGTTCTTCAAGGATCCGCCGAAGAACTGGTGGCCGGAGGAGGTGGATCCGCTCAATATCGCCGGGGATTCGAAGACCGGCAGGGCTCTCGCCAAGAACCCGCCCGCGGTACGGCAGTTCACGCCGAAGGAGGCGTTGAAAACGGGTGTGGTGCCACTGATGTGGCTCTGCATGCTCTGCTGTGCCGGTGTGTCGATCTTCGGTATCTCGTTCCAGGTGCCGTTCGCGAAGGAGATGGGCTTCGGCCCGCTCATCGCGGCGTCGTCCATGGGTGTGATGTCGGTGATCAACGGCACCGGGCGCGGTGTGGTGGGCTGGCTGTCGGACAAGCTGGGCCGGCGGACCACGCTGACCTATGTGTGTCTGACGCTGGCCGTGGCCCAGTTCGGTGTGCTGTGGGCGGGCGAGATCCGCAACCAGACACTGTTCCTGGTCTTCGCCTTCCTGTCGGGCTTCGGCGGCGGTGCGTTCTACCCGCTGTTCGCCGCGCTGGTGCCCGACTACTTCGGGGAGAACAACAACGCCTCGAACTACGGCATGGTCTACAGCGCCAAGCTGATCAGCGGCTTGTTCGGCGGTGGTCTCGGCGCGGTCGTGGTGGCCTCGTGGGGCTTCGTCGGCGCGTACGTGGCATCCGGTGCGGTCTCGCTGATCGCCGCGGGACTCTCACTGGTACTGCGGCAGCCCGGCGGTCCGGAACGCGGGCGAAGGACGGTCGTACTGCCGTGGGCGCGTACGCGTGCGCCGGGTGAGGCGCCCGCCTGACCCGGTGAGGGCGGGCGTCATCACACAGACGGCCCTCCGCGCGGCTTCCTC
>NZ_FMDK01000907.1 GCF_900091995.1 Streptomyces sp. MnatMP-M17 | reverse complement strand
GGAGGGCGGCCATCCGTACGGGTGGCCGCCCTCCGGCATGTCCGGGACCGTGCGTGCCCCTGCCCGGCTCAGCGGTGCTGAGGGTATGGCTGAGGCTGGAGATACGGCTGGAGGTGGTGCAGCCGGGTGTAGTGGTCCGGATGGGACGAGAGCAGCTTCGACAGGGCGCTCTCCTGTACGGGAACACCGCCGCGCCGCTCCATGGCCATGGCCTCCCGCTGCTGCTCCGCCAGATGAAGTTTGTGGAGCACGGCCGCGAGCATCGGCGCGAAGCCGAGAGCAGCCGCGTGCTGGTCGGCCCGTAGCTCGGCGCGGCGGCCGACGGCGGCCAGCGCGTACGGCATGGCGAGCACGAGCAGCGGAAGCCCGTACAGCGAGCTGATCGTGGCCTCGGCGAAGGCGCCGAAGACCAGCAGCACGATGGCGACGCCGAAGCAGGAGAAGGCGCGCGAGACGGCGAGGACGACCCGGAAGAACGCGCGCAGGAACCGCCAGGCCATCCGGCCGGGCAGCGCGTACCAGTGGCCGAGCAGCGACGACCAAGTATGGCCTCCGACATGGTGGCCGAGCTCATGGGCGAGGACCGCGGCCAGCTCTCCGTTGGGCAACTGGTGCATCGCGAACCGGGTGACACCGACGATATGACCGGCCGCCGCGACCGCGTTGAGGCTGTCGCTGTCCTCGATCCAGAGCTCGTAGGTATCCGCCTCGACACCGGCACGGGCGGTGACCTCGCGCCAGACCGGTTCGAGCACGGCCCGTTCCTGAAGCAGCGGATGGCGCAGGCCCAGCAGCCGCCGGGCGATGACGCTCTCGGTCGGCCGGTGGAAGACGAGCACGCCGCTGGCCAGCCAGATGAGGATCAGCGGGATGCCGAAGCCGCCCAGGAGCGGGGAGGGCAGGGCGACCACGAACAGGCTGCACAGGAAGTTCGGCAGATGGAGCAGCAGACTGCCGACGGCGGTGGCGTCCGCGCCGCGCTGGTGCTCGGCGATATGGACGCGGCGCTGGTCGAGGGTGAGGTGGTGAGGGTGCGTGGCCGGCGGCGTGGTGGGTGCGGCGGGCGGCGTGACGGGGACGGTGGGGACGACGGGCGGCGCGGGAGGTATCGGCGGCGGTTGCGCCGTCTGCGTCCTCTGCGGCGGTGCGGGGACCTGAGGGTAGGACGGCTCCTGCGGGGACGGGTATGCGGGCGCCTGGGGATACGCGGGGGCCTGTGGGTAGCTGGGCGCCTGCGGGTAGGGCGGCGGTGCAGGTGGCGTACCCAGGTCCGGGACCTGGGGGTAGACGGGTTCCGGCGGTTGTGTCATCGGTCGGTCCTCGTAGTGAGCGGTGAGCGGTGTACGGAGAGCGGGTGGTGGTGGGGAACCGGTCGGTCAGCCGATCAGCAGCGAGCCCGGGATCAGCAACGCGCCCGAGCAGAAGGCGATCAGGCCGATCCGGATCCACCGGTGCTTGCGTGCCGCGATCCGGCTGGTCTCGGTCAGGGCCGTCACCAGCGCGGCGGCCGAGGTGCGTTCGGTCTCGATGAGCGCCGTCTCCAGCCGGCCGCTCCGCGCGGCCTGGTGGATGTCGCCGAAGTACGAGAGAGGCTGCCCGGGCGCCCAGCCTCTGGTGCGGTAGCGCGGCAGCACCGCCATCAGCAGGGCGAACAGCGCGAGGACGAGGGCCAGCGTCCCGGTCCACCAGGCGGTCGTGCCGGGCGCGGAGAGAGTGTCCGGAGTCCAGACACCGCCCGCCAGCAGTCCGCTGAACACGCCCGCGGTCACGCCCAGGGCGGCCACCAGCACGGACGCCTTGCTGTCGGCGCGCGCGATCTCGACCCGTAACTCGGTGAGCAGCCGCTCGGCGAGCGGCTTCGCGGGAGTCAGAGGCGAGGTGTCGGTCATAC
>NZ_FMDK01000459.1 GCF_900091995.1 Streptomyces sp. MnatMP-M17 | reverse complement strand
TGGACCATCAACGGCGAATCGATCTCCCAGTCCGCGTACCCCGATATGTGCCTGGCCAGTGACTACCCGAGAACTCGCATAGTCAACGTGGAGCCGTGCAACCCCTCCGGGCTCCGCCAGCACTGGACCGTGCAGGGCGAGCAGATCAGCATGACCTTAGTGTGACCCTCTGATCCACTTCAGCGGCCTCTTGCCCGCTGGTAGGCGCGCCCCGCTGATGCGCACGGCGGCGCCTACCAGCGCCGGGGCGAGCGGTAGTCGAGGTGGGCCGGCAGGTCCCGTGCCACGCGGGCGCCGGGTCCCGGGGGGCAGTTACTTTGGGCGGCCCCCACCCGGCACGAAACCTACCGGCCCACTGATCATGCCCATCACCGGCGGCGTCGCCTTCGGCGACTCCAAGTCCCGCGACCTGGACGGCGCCCTCCGGTTCACCGACAAGGAGATGCTGGCGCACATACTCGCGGTCAAGGCCGGGCAGTACGACCACCTCATCCCCGACGGCACCGAGCTCTGAGGCCGCCGTCGGGGCGAGGCGTCAATTCACCGTCGAATCGCCCTCAACTCACCGCTTCGATCGCCGACTTGATGACCTTGGCCACGGCGGCCGGGTGGGAGATCAGCGTGAGGTGCGAACCGCCCTTGAACGTGGTGATCTTCGAGCCCGCCCGGCGCGCCATCATCAACTCGGACTCCGGCGTGATGATCTGGTCGCCGGTGCTGATGAAGTACCACGACGGGATCGTCTTCCACGCCGCGTACTTGGACGGTGTGTCGAACGCGGCCATCGACGCGGCGCGCTGTGTGGCCCAGAGGTTGGTGGCCTGCTGGACCGGTAGGTCCTGGGCGAACTTCTTGACGAAGATGTCCTGCTTCAAGTACAGGTTCGTCGTGCCCTCCGGGGCGTTCGCGTACGGGACGCTGTCGAACAGCGTCTCGGGCGGCGCGTTGAGCGCCGATGTCGAGCCGCTCAGCGATCCCGTGGTCTCGCCCACGGCCGGCGCGGCGGCGTCCACGTACACGAGCGCCTTGACGTTGTCGGTCTGAGCGGCGGCGTTCGTGATGACCGAGCCGCCGTACGAGTGGCCGACCAGCACGATCGGGCCGGGAATGCTCTTGAGGAAGTCGGCCACGGTCTCCGCGTCGGTGGTCAGGCCCTCCAGCGGGTTGCCGATCGCACGCGCGGAGTATCCCTCGCCGCGTAGGATCTTCACCTCGCCGCTCCAGCTCGATGTGTCGGCCCAGGCGCCGTGGATCATCACCACCGTCGGCTTGGCTTCGGTGCCACCGCCTGCGGCGACGGCAGGACGGGCACTCGCGGTGGGAACGGTGGCGGCGAACGCCGTGGCGGTGAGAACGACCGCGAGCGTGTACCTGCGACGCGGACGTGCCCCCGTACGTGTCCGGGGACGTGTCCGAGGACATATCCGCAGGCCAGGAGTGGACGGCACAGCCATCTGGTCTCTCCTTCGAACGGCGGACGAGCTGTCCTCAGCGTCACCGCCCCGAGTCCGCAGGTCGCGCGTTCAGAAGCAAATGAGTGAAATGGAACCGCCACCCGGGTGATGTTCTCCGCGTACCTGTGATGATTGGCCGCCGTCGGACCGGCTGTCAGTGCCGGGTGGGAGACTGCCGGGCATGATCGAATCACAAGCGAAAGCGGACCTTCTTCACTACCTGCAAGCCGCCCGCGACGCGCTGCTGTGGAAGCTCGACGGGCTCTCGGAGTACGACATCCGCCGCCCGCGGACGCCGACCGGCACAAATCTGCTGGGCCTGGTCAAGCACATCGCCGCTGTCGAGCTGGGGTACTTCGGCGATACGTTCGGGCGCCGGTTCTTCGACGAGCCGCCGTCCTGGTACGGGGAGGACGCAGAACCGGGCGCGGACATGTGGGCCACCGCGGACGAGTCCCGCGAACAGATCGTCGGGCTGTACCGGCAGGCGTGGAAGCACTCGGACACCACGATCACCACGCTGCCGCTCGACACGCTCGGTCATGTCCCGTGGTGGCCCGAAGAACGGAGAGAGACGACACTGCACCATGTCCTGGTACGCGTGATCGCCGACACCCACCGCCACGCCGGCCACGCCGATATCGTCCGGGAACTCCTCGACGGAGCCGTCGGGATGTCGGAGGGCAACGACAACATGCCGCCGGGCGACCAGTCGTGGTGGGAGGACTACCGGAGCCGACTGGAGCGCGCGGCCCAGGAAGCCGAAGCCGGTCGCGGCTGATCCCTCCCGCGCTCCCGCGAGTCACTCCTCCAGCGGCGGCAGGCACGGCAGGAGGTTTTCGAGTGTGATGGGGAAGTCACGTACGCGTACGCCCGTCGCGTTGAACACCGCGTTGGCGACCGCCGCGCCGGCTCCGCAGATGCCCAGTTCGCCGACGCCCTTGGCGCCGAGAGGATTGGCCTTGTTGTCGAAGCCTTCGAGGATGACGGCGTCGATCTCGGGAATGTCCGCGTGGACGGGCACCAGGTACTGCGCGAGATCGCGGTTGACGAGGGCGCCGGACCGTACGTCCATGGCCACCGCTTCCTCCAGGGCCATTCCCAGCCCCCAGATCATGCCGCCGAGGAGCTGCGAGCGTGCCGTCTTGGCGTTGAGGACGCGGCCCGCCGAGAACACGCCCAGCATCCGCCGGAGCCGGATCTCGGCGGTGTCGGCATCGACGCCGACTTCGGCGAAGTGCGCTCCGTAGGTGTTGATCGAGTAGGCCGCGTAGTTCGGTTCCGCCGCCATGGCGTACGTCTCGCCGTCCGCCTCGATGCCCTCGCCCTCGCCCCCGGGACGGATACGCCCGACGAGCTCGCCCAGCGGCACGGACACTCCGTCACGGCCACCGCCGGCACCGTCG
>NZ_FMDK01000876.1 GCF_900091995.1 Streptomyces sp. MnatMP-M17 | reverse complement strand
CGCGGCGGCTGCCGCCGATCTCCTCGGCGACGCGGAAACGGTCTTCGTCGACGAGGGCTTCACTCCTCAGCTCGTCGCCGAGGCGCTGCCCAGGGACCGGCCGCTGACCGTGGTCACCGCCTCCCTCGCGGTGGCGACCGCCCTCGCCGACGCCGAGAAGATCGCCGTATTGCTGCTCGGCGGCCGGGTCCGTGGCTCTACGATGGCCACGGTCGACCACTGGACCACCCGGATGCTCGCCGAGTTCGTCATCGATCTGGCGTACGTCGGAGCGAACGGCATATCCCGCGAGTACGGCCTCACGACTCCCGATCCGGCGGTCAGCGAGGTCAAGGCCCAGGCCATGCGGAGCGCGCGCCGCCGGGTCTTCGCCGGGATCCACACCAAATTCGGCGCGGTCAGCTTCTGCCGCTTCGCCGAGGTCGGTGACTTCGAGTCGATCGTCACGGACGCCGGCCTGCCCTCGGCCGAGGCCCAGCGCTACTCGCTGCTCGGGCCGCAGGTCATCCGCGTCTGATCCCGTCCCGCTCCGCCCGCTTCCGTTCCGCCCGCATGCGTCCCCTCGCATCCCGTTCCGTCCCGCCCGCCGGGCACCCGTCCTTCATTTCGTACCCGTAACCGCCTTCGGATATCCGTCACACCCTCCATCCCCTCCAGCAACTCTGGTGCCTTCTCATCCGGCACCTCTGAGTCTTCCCGCATCGAACGATCAGGAGAGAACGTCATGCCACTCCTTCCCCTCCAGCAACGGCGCTTTGGTGGAAGCAACGGAATCCGGGTACGTGTGGGCGCGAGCGCCGCACTGATGGCCCTGCTCGCCGGGTGCAGCGGTGCGGGCGGCACCTCCTCCTCGGGCGGTGACACGCTCAATGTGCTCATGGTGAACAACCCGCAGATGGTAGAGCTGCAGAAGCTCACCGCGGACAACTTCACCAAGGAGACCGGGATCAAGGTCAACTTCACGGTCCTGCCGGAGAACGACGTACGCGACAAGATCACCCAGGACTTCTCCAACCAGGCCGGTCAGTACGACGTCGCCACCATCAGCAACTTCGAGGTCCCGTTCTACGCGAAGAACGGCTGGCTGCACCCGCTCGACGAGTACTCCGCCAAGGACAAGGCCTTCGACCAGGGCGACATACTCAAGCCGCTCCAGGAGTCCCTGACCGCCGAGGACGGCAAGCTCTACGGCGAGCCCTTCTACGGCGAGTCGTCCTTCCTGATGTACCGCAAGGACGTCTTCGCGGCGAAGAACCTCACCATGCCCGCGAAGCCCACCTGGCAGCAGGTCGCCGATCTCGCCGCCAAGGTGGACGGCGCGCAGGAGAACATGAAGGGCATCTGTCTGCGCGGACTGCCCGGCTGGGGCGAGGTCATCGCTCCGCTGACCACCGTCGTCAACACCATGGGCGGCACCTGGTTCACCAAGGACTGGCAGGCACAGCTCACCTCGCCGGAGTTCACCAAGGCCACCCAGTTCTATGTCGACCTGGTACGCAACCATGGCCAGGCCGGTGCTCCGCAGTCCGGCTACGCCGAGTGCCTCAACAACATGACGCAGGGCAACTCGGCCATGTGGTACGACGCCACCGCGGGCGCCGGATCGCTGGAGGCCAAGGGCTCGCCGGTCAAGGGCAAGATCGGCTATGTGCCGGCTCCCGTGGACAAGACGGAGAGCTCGGGCTGGCTCTACACCTGGGCCTGGGGCATGCAGAAGGCCTCCACCAAGACCGAGAGCGCGTGGAAGTTCATCTCCTGGGCGTCCAGCAAGGAGTACGAGAACCTCGTCGGCGAGCAGATCGGCTGGGCCAACGTCCCCGCGGGCAAGCGCGCCTCGACATACGCCAACCCCGACTATCTGAAGGACGCGGCGGCGTTCGCCGAGGTCACCAAGGAAGCCATCGCCACCGCCAATCCGCGTGACCCGGGCACCCAGCCGCGCCCGACCGTCGGCATCCAGTTCGTCGACATCCCGGAGTTCACCGATCTGGGCACCAAGGTCTCGCAGGAGATCAGCGCCGCCATCGCGGGCAAGAAGTCGGTGGCCGAGGCGCTGAAGACCTCGCAGGCGCTCGCCGAGAAGGTCGGCAAGGAGCAGCAGTGAGCACCTCCGTCAGTACATCTCCGCTCTCCCCGGCCGGCGCGTCGCGCCCCGGCGCCCCACGGCGCGCCGGCCGGAGGGCCTCCGGCCGGGC
>NZ_FMDK01000725.1 GCF_900091995.1 Streptomyces sp. MnatMP-M17 | reverse complement strand
CGGCTACCACGCCCGCGCCGGCGGCGGGCCCGCCGTACTGGCGCACACCATGAGCGACAGCATCCTCGATGTGCGCGTGGCCGGGCGTTCCTTGGGTGAGATCGGTCTGAACGCGGCCATGGCCGGGCACTTGGGCGTACCGGTCGTGCTGCTCAGCGGCGACGACACCGCCTGCGCCGAACTGACCGATCTGGTCCCGTCCGCGCTCACCGTCGCGGTCAAGCAAGCCCTCGGCCAGACCGCCGCCATCGCCCTGCACCCCGAAGAAGCCCGGGACCGCCTGCGCCGGACGGCGGCCGAAGCCATCACACGACGTGCCCAGGTTTCGCCACTGACCATCGCCGGACCACTCGATGTCGAGGTCGACCTTTCCGGGCCGTACATGGTTGACCTGGCGACACTCGTACCAGGCGTCTCACGCGCCGGGAGCGGCCGTACGATCGCCTTCACCGCCACCGACATCGCCGAGGCCTACCGGCTGGTCCTGCTGCTCGTACAACTCTCCGGCATCAAACCCGGCTAGAGACATGTCCTATGGGTCTCTTGGAGCGCCTCTCAGTGCCCCGGGAGGGTTGAATGCTCGGTTACTTGACGGTGAAGCTCGCCGCCTTTGTGGCCAGGGTGGTCGTGCCGTCCTCGGCGGTGGCGAGGACGGCGACATGCCAGGGACCGCGAGGGGAAGACTCGGCCTCGGCGCCGGGCACGGCGATCGTGTAGACGCAGCGCGTGGTGTCCTCGCGGGCGGGCTCGCAGGTGGCCGACTCCGCAGCGGCCATGTCCTTGGCGGTCAGCTCCTGCTGGGCGAAGGCGGAGTCAGCCGGCCAGGCCAGGACCTTCAAGCTCTTGACGCCGGAGGACGCCGTGACATCGGTGGTGAAGGTGAACGAGCCGTCGCGGTCGCCGTCGGGAGCGACATAACGGGCGGTGCTGTGCGCCAAGGCGGGAGGCTGCTCACCGGCATAGGCGATGGCGAAGGCTCCGGCGCCTCCGAGGACGACGACACCGGCGGCTACGGCCAAAGCGATACGTCGGGACATAAGAGTTCTCCGCAACTGTCTCAGATGGATGAGATCGGCGCTCTCGGTTGCGCCGCTGCGACCATGCTCGCGGCGCGGGATGCGCCGGGCATGAGCACATGTGCTCAGCTCGACCTGAGTAAGCGGCTGCGGATGGGGGCTCGGAGATCGAGACCCGTTACGTACCGACGCCCGGCGCCGTACGGATCGAGGTGCACGACACGTCGCTGAGCCGGCCCCAGGTGCGGGACGCGGATCCCGATTCCCTTGACGGCAGGGGGCGACCGTCGCGGCGCAACTGATCGTCGCGTTACGCCACTGCACCGTGGTCGACCTGGAGACCGGGTACGCGCGGTACGCGGGCCGGGCCGACCAGGTGGACCTGGAGCGCGGCTGCGGGGCTGGTCAGTGGCCCGTCGAGCCACCGTTGTCGCGGCGGTCCAGGGCACGCTGGAGCGCCGCGGCGGCGTTCTTGCGGTCGGACTCGCTCGTACGGGGAGTGTGACGGACGCGACGGACTGTCGTCTCGGCCATGATGATCGACTCCTTGAGATAGCTGAGCCACGCGGTGGGGTCGCATGATGCATCTACGAGGCGCCGGATGGGGCGGGGGGCGTGCGCCGCAGGGGTTGCCTGCTGAGGGCGTCGGCCCGCGACCGCCATTCGCTGGATGGAGCGAGACGTTCGGCTCTTCCACGCTAAGCGAGGTGCGCCGCCCTGTCTCTATATTTACTCGGACTTCCTACTATCTGAGACGGCACCCCTCCGACCTGCGGCTGTGCGGACCGTACGGACGACGGAGCCGGCACGGGACCGACGCCGCGATCCCGCCATGACCGCATCTGTCTCATTTTCACATTCAGGTCGCCCGACCTCTCCGCTTACGGTGCGTCAGGGCCTCATTACCGACTGCCCCGGACCGATGGAAAATTCACCGGTCAAACCCACCGGGTCACACCCGGGGAAGGAGCACTCCTGGCATGGTCAACGTTCTCAGCAGCGGCGTCTGGACAGGTGTCGACGTGGACACATCGCAGTTCAGCGGTCTGCAAACCAAGCGCCTCGCCTGGGGCGCCGTCGCGGATGACGTGAAGAGCGCCTACGTCTTCGAGGGCGTCTCCACCCAGGTGGCGCTCGACGGCACCCCGAGCATGATCGGCTCCTTCAAGCACTACAACCATGTGATCCCCATGCCGCCGAACCCGATCTTCACCGCGGAACTCACCATCACCGTGGCCTTCGGAAACAAGGACAGACGCACGGTCGGCCCGCTGAAATTCCAACATCGCGAGACGCCCAACGTGGGCCCGTCACAGGAAGACACGGTCGAGCTGGAAGAGGTCAAGTTCGAGCAGGTCGTGGAAGTCGAAGGCCGCTGGTACGACATGCATATCCAGGGCTTCCTTCAGTTCGGCGAGATCACCAGGCACTTCGTCAGCATCGAGGACGCCAAAGAGCCCAACACCGCCGAACTCAGGGCCTCCTTCACTCCCTACCAGGGCCCGTCGTAGCCACATCGCTCATATGGTGCAGCGGTGCCGGCCGGGCGGCTTCCAGTTCACCGGGCGGCTTCCGGCTCATCGGACGCAACGGCGTCCGCTACCGCTTCGTACTCGATATGTCCGACCTGCGTTGAGCGCAGTCGACCGCGCGGCGCCCCAGAGGGCCCTACAAGACGTCCCCTTCGCGCCAGTCGAAGACCAGCGCGCCCGAAGGGCCGGGCAGCGGACGCCTCGCGGCCGGCCGCAAGTACGTGCAGTCCTCCTCCTCGGGAAGCCTGACCACGCCACCGGGGGCCAAGGTCTCGATCGTGCCCTGCCACAGGTGCCAGCCCCGCGCGCGGTACAGTCGGGCGCCGTCGTCGGAGGCTGAGAGCGCTCCCAGGTGGTACGCGCCGTCGATCACGTGCTCCAGTGCCGCCATGATCCGGCCGCCGAGTCCCTGCCGGTGGCGGTCGGGCCGTACCGCCACGGCCTCGACGTAACCGACGCGGTACGAGCGGCGCCCGTACAGCACCCGCCGCTGGATCACGCTGCCGTGCGCGAGGAACGTACCGTCCGGTGCGCGAACGTACGCGTGGACACCGCCGAGCCCGTGGTCCCAGTCCTCGTCGGTGAATCCGCCCTCGAAGGCCTCGTCCATCAGGGCGCGTATCCCGGCGAGGTCGGCCGGGGACAGCTCGAAGGTGTGGGCGGTACACAGGGGTTCCGCGGTACGCAGGGGTTCGGGTTCCGTCATGCGCGCCACTCTCCCAGGGCGGGGGCGCCGGACGTGGGTCGCCCCCGTACCGGCGAGGGGGGCGCCGATACGGGGGCGAGACTGTGGGGGGGGCGGGCCCGGCCGGCGGACGTACCAAGTCGGCCGACGTGGCGGCCTCAGCCCATGTGCGGGTAGCGGTAGTCGGTCGGCGGGACCAGCGTCTCCTTGATCGAACGGGTCAGCGTCCAGCGCATCAGGTTCTGCGGCGCGCCCGCCTTGTCGTTGGTGCCGGACGCACGGCCGCCGCCGAAGGGCTGCTGGCCGACGACCGCGCCGGTCGACTTGTCGTTGATGTAGAAGTTCCCGGCCGCGTACCGCAGCTTCGCCATCGCGTCGGCCGCCGCGGCCCGGTCGTTGGCGATGACCGAGCCGGTCAGCGCGTACGCCGAGACGGACTCCATCTGGGCGAGCACCGACGCGTAGTCGGCGTCGTCGTAGACATGGACCGCGAGGATCGGGCCGAAGTACTCGGTCGTGAAGACCTCGTTCTCCGGATCGGTGCAGACGATGACGGTGGGCCGTACGAAGTAGCCGACCGAGTCGTCGTACGTACCGCCCGCGACGATCGTGCAGGTCGGGTCCGCCGCGGCGCGGTCGATCGCGGCCTTGTTCTTGGCGAAGGCGCGCTCGTCGATGACGGCGCCGATGAAGTTGGTCAGATCGGTGACATCGCCCATGGCGATCCCGTCGACCTCGGCCGCGAACTCCTCCTGGAAGCCGTCGTTCCAGATCGACGCCGGTACGTACGCGCGCGAGGAGGCCGAGCACTTCTGGCCCTGGTACTCGAAGGAGCCACGCGTCAGCGCGGTCTTGAGGGCGGCGCGGTCGGCGCTCGGGTGGGCGACGACGAAGTCCTTGCCGCCCGTCTCGCCGACGATCCGCGGATACGAGCGGTATTTCTCGATGTTCTCGCCGACCGTCTTCCACAGATGCTGGAAGGTCCTGGTCGAGCCGGTGAAGTGGATACCGGCCAGGTCGGGATGGTTCAGGGCCACCTCGGAGACGGCGATACCGTCGCCCGTCACCAGATTGATGACGCCCTTGGGCAGCCCGGCCTCCTCCAGCAGCTCCATCAGCAGCACGGCGGCCAGCGTCTGCGTCGGCGACGGCTTCCAGACCACGACATTGCCCATCAGCGCGGGCGCGGTGGGCAGATTGCCCGCGATTGCGGTGAAGTTGAACGGCGTGATCGCGTAGACGAAACCTTCCAGCGGGCGGTGGTCGAGACGGTTCCAGACACCGGGCGAGTTGGCCACCGGCTGCTCGGCGAGCAGATCACGGGCGTACGAGACATTGAAGCGCCAGAAGTCGATCAGCTCGCAGGGCGCGTCGATCTCGGCCTGCTGGGCGGTCTTCGACTGGCCGAGCATGGTGGCGGCGGCGATCGTCTCGCGCCATGGCCCGGCGAGCAGTTCGGCGGCGCGCAGGATGATCGCGGCGCGGTCGTCGAAGGCGGTCGCGCGCCAGCCGGGAGCCGCGGCCAGGGCGGCGTCGACCGCGTCGCGCGCGTCCTGCTGGGTGGCGCCGGCGAAGGTACCGAGCCTGGCCCGGTGGTTGTGCGGCTGTACGACATCGACGCGTTCGCCGCCGCCCATCCGCTTCTCACCGCCGATAGTCATCGGCAGGTCGACGGGATTCTCGGCCAGCTCCTTGAGCCTGACCTCCAGACGGGCCCGCTCGGGTGAGCCGGGCGCATAGCTGTGCACCGGCTCGTTGACCGGCACGGGAACCTGGGTCACAGCGTCCATGGTTGCCGAATCTCCTTCATCAGTAGGTCAGTTGGCAGTCGTGGGTTCAGCCGCGGCTGACCAGCGAACGCAGGAAGAACGCGAGGTTGGCGGGCCGCTCGGCGAGGCGGCGCATGAAGTATCCGTACCAGTCGGTGCCGTACGCGATGTAGACACGCATCCGGTGTCCCTCCACCGCGAGGCGGTTCTGCTCGGCCTCGCGGATGCCGTACAGCATCTGGAACTCGTACTCGTCCAGCTTGCGTCCCGCACGGTGCGCGAGCTCCTGCGTGATCGCGATGATGCGCGGATCGTGGGTGCCGACCATCGGATAGCCCGAGCCGTCCATCAGGATCCGCAGACAGCGGATGTAGGCCCGGTCGACCTCGGTCTTGTCCTGGTACGCGACGGAGGCCGGCTCCTTGTAGGCGCCCTTGACCAGCCGTACGCGCGAGCCTGCGGCGGCCAGTGCGCGGCAGTCGTCCTCGGTGCGGAAGAGATACGACTGTACGACCGCGCCGGTCTCCGGGAAGCGCTCCCGCAGCTCGGTGTGGATGGCGAGCGTCGAGTCGATGGTGGTGTGGTCCTCCATGTCGAGAGTGACCGTGGTGCCGATCGCGGCGGCGGCCTCCACGACGGCGGTGATGTTCTTCAGGGCGAGGTCGTGTCCGCCGGGAAGCGCCTGGCCGAAGGAGGAGAGCTTGACGGACATCTCGGCGCGGGCGCCCAGTTCCAGCGGAGCGAGGGCGTCGATCAGCCGGAGGTAGGCGTCACGGGCGAGCAGGGCCTCGGCCGGATCGGTGATGTCCTCGCCGAGGACATCGAGCGTGACCTCAAGACCGCGGGCGGCCATGGTCTCGATGACCGGAGCCGTCTCCTCGATCGACTCACCCGCGATGAAACGGTTCACCACGGGCTTGGTGACCGGCGCGGCCGAGACGACACGGCGCATTCTGTCGCTGCGCGAGGCGGCGAGGATCACGGGACCCAGCACAGGGCACCTCCATGGTGAGATCGAGCAGGGCCGCGGCGGAGCGGTCCGGGACGGAGCAGGCCGGGGACAGGCAGGGACGGAGCGACCGGACCGGACCGGATCCGCACGGCACGGAGAACCACTGTGAAACCTAAGGATCGCTCCGATCCTCTGCCATCGACAGGTGTCACGCATCCGTGGCCGGGATCTCAGACAACTGTCTGAAGGCGGTGCGAGAATGTCCGGATGAAGGGCGATTACCAGGAACTGGTGGACGAGATCACGGCGCTGCTCGGCGTTCCCGTGACGCTGGAGAACCGGGATTTCGGGCTGATCGCCTTCGGTGCGCACGACAGTGATGACGACACGGCGATGGATCCGGTGAGGACGCGCTCGATCCTGACCCGGAAGTCCACGCCGGCGGTGCGCGCGTGGTTCGAGGGCTTCGGCATCACCCGGGCGAAGGGCCCGGTCCGTATCCCGGCCGCACCGGACGCGGGAGTCTTCCGCGGCCGGATCTGTCTGCCCGTACGGCATCGGGGCGTGGTGCTGGGTTACGTATGGCTGCTGGACGATTCCGAGCCGGGCCAGGGTCCGGTCGACTCCCGATTGGGCGACTCCCGATTGGCGGCGGCCATGGAGGTGACGGCCCGGATCGGGGATCTGCTCGCCGAGGAGGCGAAGGCGGGCGCGGATCTGGCCCGCGAATTGCGCGCTGCGCTCACGGCGGAGCGCGGCTGGCAGCGCGACATGGCCCTGGCCACGCTCCGCACGGCCCTGGGCCCGAGCGCGGACGGTCTGCATGTGCTGCTGTGCGTGGCGCCCTGGCGACTGGAGGAACCCCGTCCGCGGGCGGTCCCGGGCACAGCGGCGGTGTGCGCGCTGCCGTATCCGGATGGGCGCGCGGGGGCGCCTTCGGGCGGCGGGTACGACCGGTCCGGCGCACCCAGCCGCACGGACCGGGCCCACGGGTCCACGGCTCATGGATCCACGACGCCCGCCCGGGTGACAGCGTACGAGCGAACCGGCGCATCGCGTCCGGGCGAGCCGACCGGCCGGATGTCCAAGGACGCGCGGGCCCGCT
>NZ_FMDK01000458.1 GCF_900091995.1 Streptomyces sp. MnatMP-M17 | reverse complement strand
CTGGCCCGCGGGCTGGATCGCGTCCGTCGCCCGCGGTGGCGCGGCGCTGCCCGGTGCGGGGATCGCCTGGCCGGGCGGCTGGTGGGGCGCGCTTCTGCTCGTCGCGCTGACGGCCGTGGTCCTGTTCGCCGTACGACGCATCCCGCGCCACCCGTGGACGGCCGCTGTGTGCGCCGTGTTCCTGCTGCTCGCCGTTGTACGACCGCCGTCGGTCACCCGGCTTGTCACCGGCTGGCCGCCGCCGGGCTGGACGTTCGCGATGTGCGACGTCGGGCAGGGCGACACCGTCGTGCTCGCGGCGGGCAAGGGTACGGCCGTGGTCGTGGACGCCGGTCCCGATCCGGGGCCGCCCGACCGCTGTCTGCGGGAACTCGGTGTCACACGCGTTCCGCTGCTCTTGCTCACCCATTTCCACGCCGACCATGTCGGCGGGCTTTCCGGAGTGCTGCGAGGCAGGGCGGTCGGCGCGATCCAGACGACGGCCTCCGAAGAGCCGCCGGAGCAGGCCGCGTTCGTACGGAGAACCGCCGCTGCGGCGGGAGTGCCCGTCGTTCGCGCCGGGCCGGGGGAGCAGCGGCGGATCGGGCCGCTCACCTGGCGGGTGCTGTGGCCGAGAGCCGGCTCTGCCCTGACCGTCGACGAGCCGAACGACTCCAGCGTAACTCTGTTCGTACGGATCGCCCGTGGGCCCACGCTGCTGCTTCTCGGTGATCTCGAACCGCCCGCCCAGCAAGGGCTGTTGAGCGACCATCCGACGCTGCCTCCGGTGGATGTGCTCAAAGTGGCCCACCACGGCTCGCCGTTCCAGGATCCGAGGCTGCTCCGCACGGTCCGGCCCCGGCTCGCGCTGATCTCCGCCGGGCGGGACAACCCGTACGGCCATCCCGCACCGCGCACGGTCGAGGCGCTGCGCGCCGGAGGAGCGGCGGTGCTGCGTACCGACATGGACGGTTCGATCGCGGTGGTGGGTGCGGGGCCCGCCCTGAGGGCCGTGCCCCGGGAAGGCCAGAGCGGTCCCGTGAGCGCTCGGGCAGAGGACCTACGACAAGTGACGCATGGTCCGCAGGCGGGCGCCGCATTGGACGACCATTTCGGGCTGCGATTCGACCGGGTCCCGGAGGTTCGGCAACCTTCTGTCGGTGGTGTGTAGTAGCCGAGTTCGCTGCCTGTCCGTACGTTTGCCTCGAACGGCGCATGAGTGGTCGAATGCCTATTCGTCAAGGGTCGCCGCCCAGACAAGACTGTCCGGCCGTGCGCGGCCCCGCAGAGCCCGATCGCACAGGGGTACGTACACACCATGATCACGCGCCTTATCGGCCGACGGACGGCCGCCCAGCAGAGAAATCACGCACTCTCCGGGCTGTCGGTGCCACCCGGTGCCGGTCTGCTGAGCTGCCGCGTCCTCGACCCGGTCAACGAGCCCGTCGTACGCGGCGAGTTCACGGTGAGTGACAGCAGCGGCCGTAAGATCGTGAGCGGTGAGACCGATCCCTTCGGCACGATCGTGGCGATGGTTCCGTTCGGGGAGTACCGGCTGGCCATCTCGGCCGACAGCTTCACTCCGTACCGGGGCAATGTGTATGTCACCGACGGAGGAGACTCCGGCAGCCTCGGGGACATCACGCTCCAGATAGCGCCTTCGCTGCCGCTGCCCGCGCCCGGGGAGTGGGAGATCGAACCGGCGCACTCCCGGATCGGTTTTATCGCCCGGCACATCGGACTCGCGCGGGTGCACGGCCGGTTCGACAACTTCGCCGGTGCGATCAGGATCGGCGACACGATGGACCAGTCCGCGATGCATGTCGTCATCGGCGCCGCGTCGATCGACACCAGTGTCCAGATGCGCGACGACCATCTGCGCTCCGCCGACTTCCTCGATGTGGCCAACTACCCGACGCTGGAGTTCTACAGCGACCGCATCACGCACCGAGGCGGCAACAACTGGGCGATCACCGGCGCGCTCACGCTCCACGGCGTCACGCGCACGATCACGCTCGAAGCCCAGTACCTCGGTATCGGCAACGGTATGGAGGGCGAGACCCGCGCGGCCGTTCGCGCCACCACCGAGCTGCACCGCGAGGACTACACCGTCAACTGGCAGTCCATGCTGGCGCGTGGCATCGCGGTCGTCGGCTCCAGCATCAAGATCGAGATGGATATCCAGATCGTCCCCAAGAGCTGAGCACACCCATCCCGGGCAGCCGAGCACCCGCTCCGGGCGGCCGGGACCGGCTGGAAGAATACGGCCGTGAGCGATGTGAGACATGTGCTGGTGCTGCCCGACCGCGATGCCGCCGAGGAGGTGGCGGAGGCGCTCGGCGAGCGGTTCGCAGTGGCCGAGGAACCGCAGTTGGTACGGGACGCCCTGGCCGGCGAGGACGACGCCGAGGACGCCCAGTGGCTGGTGGTCGTGGAGGACCCGGAGGCACGGATGGACGGCGCGGCGCTGGACGCGTTCGTCGCGGACTGGGACGGCTGGCGGGAAGCGGCGTACTGACAGGCCTGTACAGATCGACGTGAGCAGCGACGCCGTGCGGGCGTCGGCTGTCAGTGGTGCGTGCGATGCTGGACCGCGATGGCCACCAGAAAGTCTTCCCCCGACGACCTCCTCGCTCCGCTCACCCTGGCCGTGGGCCAGGAGGATCTGCTGCTCGACCGCGCCGTACAGCAGGTGGTGGCGGCGGCTCGCGCCGCCG
>NZ_FMDK01000453.1 GCF_900091995.1 Streptomyces sp. MnatMP-M17 | reverse complement strand
GCGGGGGGTGCCCGCCGCGTGCACATCGAGGCCGCGCACCATGGGTGCGGGCGGCGCCAGCGGGCCCGACGGAATGCTGAGACAGTCCCTGACCGCGATGCCGACACGCACCGCGCCGGCCGCGCCGCACGCCTCTTTCGAAGAGTGCGCGAAGTAGCCGAGCTGGACGGAGCCGATCGACGCCGCCGCCAGACCGCCGAACTCCTCGATCTTCTCGCGGGCGAGCTGGGAGACCGCGTCGAGCACGCGGTCGATGTCCTTCGGCGGAAGGTGGTCGAACTCCGCGCCGAGCTGGAAGCGGAGCATCAGGATGGTGGCCGGCTGACGTGGATTCAGCGGCTCTTCCGTAGCCCTGTCCCTCGTATCCGTATCCGCCGTGTCCGCCGTATCCCGGGTCACTCCCGTATCCGTGTCCCTGGAGGTCGGAGCCAGGGCGAGGTCCGGTCCTGTGATGTCCGCCGCCTCGTGTCCGCCGTTCTCCTCGGGAGCCTGGCCGGCTTCGGCGGGCGCGTGGTCACGGCGCGCCGCCACCTCCGCCGGCAGATCGAGCGACGGGTCCTGAGTGAGGACGGACTGCTGGAGCCGCTGCATCTGACGGCCCGGTTCCAGACCGAGCCCTCCGACGAGCGCCGCGCGCACCCGGTTGTAGACGCCCAGCGCCTCCGCCTGTCTGCCGCACCGGTACAAGGCGATCATGAGCTGCTGCGCGGCCCGCTCCCGTAGCGGCTCGGCCTCGACGAACGCCTCCAGCTCCCGCAGTACGGCATGGTGCCCGCCGCAGGCCAGCTCCGCCTCGAAACGGTCCTCCATGACATCGAGGCGCTTCTCCTGCACGGCGGTGAGCTGCGGCCAGGCCGTACCGTCCTCCACCAGATCGGCGAGTGCGACGCCCTGCCACAGGGACAGGGCGTCGCGCAGCACCACGCTCGCCGTGAGCGGATCACCGGCCGCCAGCGCCGCGCGCCCTTCGGCCACCCGCTGCTGGAAGACGAGCAGATCGATCTGGCCGGGCCTGACGCGGAGCATATAGCCGGGCGAACGCGTCACCAGCTCCGGCGCGTCCTCCGGGCCCGAGGCGTGGGCGAGCGCGCGGCGCAGCCGCCAGACCGCGTTCTGCAGGATCTTCCGCGCGGTCATGGGCGCGCGGTCCGTGGGCCACAGGGCGTCGAGTAACTGACTTGTGGGCACGACCCGGTTGGCGTGCAGCAGCAGAAAACCGAGTGCCGCCCGCTGTCTGGTCCCGCCGAGTTCCACCGGCCCGGAGTCGGTCAGGACTTCCAATGGACCTAAGAGCCGAAATTGCATGGATCCCCCCGCTTGAAACCCCGCACGCTACAAACCCTTGATCACCTGTGTCAAAGATTGGTCGAATCGGCCATTCTCGGACGTATGGGCGTCGGTGTGCGGGGGCGAGCCACGCGGCGCCCGCTCAGTGGGCGGAGGCGCCCGTGAGACGTTCACCGGCATGGTCCCTCATGATTCCGCAGATGTCCCGGAGTCCGCTTTCGAGTTGGGCGATCTGCGTGTCGGAGAGCTGGAGGGACGGTTCGAAGCGAAGGGTGCTGAGAGCGCTTGCGGTCGGGAAGGTACGGATGTCGTGCCGGTGCAGCAGATGCCCGGCGAGTACGTAGCCGAAGAGACCGCCGGCCGCCGCGTCCCGCAGGATCGGCGAGGAGGAGCCCGACTGGTCGTGGAACTCCATGCCGAGCATGAGGCCCTTGCCCCGGACGTCCTTGACCACCTCGGGAAAGTCCTCGCGCACCGATGTCAGCGCGGCACGCAGCGCCTCACCGCGCTCCACGGCCCGCCGGTAGGCCGCGCCGCCGTCGGCCTCAAGCAGTTCGAGGACCTTGAGCGCGATATGACAGGAGAAGCTGTCCTTGGCGAAGGTCGAACTGTGGACGATCTCGAACTCCTTGCGGTACCGGGCCTGGCGCACCAGCATCACCGAAGTCTTGGCGATTCCGCCGCCCAGAGTCTTGGCCAGCGTGTAGTAGTCGCCGCGCAGACCGATCTGTGAACTGGCCAGGAGTGTGCCGGTCCGGCCCATACCGCTCTGGATCTCGTCGATGACCACCGGGCAGTCGACCGACTCGCAGAACCGCTGTATCTCCGCGGCGAATTCGGCCGAGAGGACCTGGATCCCGCCCTCGCCCTGGATCGGCTCCACCAGGAAGGCGCAGAACGCCGGGATCTCGCGTTCCGTCAGCTCCACCCGGCCGTCGGAGACGGTCACGTCCCAGACCGTACGCCGTTCCTCGGCGTGGATCTCCTTGAGCGCGTCGGGCCGTTCCCTGGGTACGAATCTGGCCTGCGCCGCGAGTGACTTGAAGGGCGTGCGATATGCCTCGTTGTGCGTCAACTGCACACTCGCCGCCAGCTTTCCATGGAAACCGCCCTCCAGCGAGAGGAACAGCGGTGGCCGTGCGAACTGTTCGGCGTTCCGGCGCGTCAACTCCGCGGCGAGCACGTCGAAATCTCCGGCGGGCGCCGGAGCGGTGATCCCGAGACGGGCGTACGTCTGGGCCGTGACCACCGCCGTACTGGCCGCCACCGCCTCACGGGCGCTCTCGGTGTGCGCGGCCAGCTCCTCCTGGAGCGCCGCCAGCCGCATCACCCGGTCCAGCTCGGCGTGTTTGACCGCGGCTTCGACGGCTTCCGCCCCGGTGTTGGCGAAGATGGCGAAGTACGGCTCGTCGGTTTCGAGTTCCCGGTGGATGATCCGGTTGAGTTCGGCGGCGAGACGGTTGGCGTAGGGATGCCGGGAGAACTGCGCGTGTACGGGAGTTCCCGCCGCCAGCAGCTCCGTCGCACGCCGGACGATTTCCGGGTGATTGTGGCCGAGCAGGACGGAACCGTAACCACCGGCGAAGTCCACCACCGGAATCTCGGCGCCGTCCTCGCCGAGCCGGAAGAGCGTGTTGTCCTCGGCACGGACATATTCCACGGCGAGTCCCGCGGTGCCCAGCACCTCGCGCAGATATGGCTCGGCGAGTTCCGGCTCGGTGAACTCCGGTTCGGCGGAAGCGGGCTCGGGTGATACGGAGTCTGTGTGATCCATGGGCACAGAGTGCGCCCGTGAGGTAAACCGGCAGTCATCGCGGAGTCATTTCGACGGCAATGGAGCCGGGAGGGACCACGGTTACCCGACGGTGGAGGCGTGTCGATGAGCCGCCGGTACGTTGATGATCCGCCGGCCCGTGTTTCGCATCGTAACGGGCCGAGCGTGCCCCAACGAATTCGGAGAAGGTGGCATGAATTCCGCGTCCGCTGAACTCGACTCCTCGGCTTCCCACTCCGAGCCGCGCTGGGTGGGCCCCGGCCGGCTGAGGGAAGTGATGTCCCGTTTCGCGACCGGCGTCACGGTGATCACCGTGGGCCGGGAGCATCTGCACGCCATGACGGCGAATGCCTTCAGCTCTCTGTCGCTCGAACCGCCCTCGGTGCTGTGCAGTGTGGGGCACGGTGCTGTCATGCATCAGGCGCTGACCGCCGCCGGGCGGTTCGCCGTGAATATCCTCGAAGCCGAACAGGAGCCTCTCGCACGGCATTTCGCCGACAAGAACCGGACCTTGGGCGCCGCGCAGTTCGACGGTGTGGAGTGGCGGCCCGGTGAGCACACGGGAGCGCCGCTGCTGGCCGGTTCACTGGCCTGGGTGGAGTGCGAGCTGACCGCGGCGCATTCCTTCGGCGACCACACCATTTTCATCGGGACGGTGCTGGAGGCCGGCCGTGGCGGTGACGGTCCCGGTCTGCTTTTCGTCAATGGCGCCTTCGGCCGCCCGGAGCTGCAATCGTCATGAGCGTGGCCGGCCGTTGACCGAGGAATTACCCGGCCATGACGCCATCGCCATGACGCCATGGCGGCGGACCTTCCGCTGACGCCGCTGACGGAGAACCCCCCGGGAACGAATCCCGGGGGGTTCTCCTGTTGTGCTGAGCTGCTGTGTCGGGCGATGCTCCGTTACTCGGCCACCAGGCCCGTGGCGGCTACCGGACGGTCGATGGCCATCAGCCAGCGGCCGTCGGCCTGCTGCCGCAGGACGTCCGTGCAATTGCCCTCCAGAAGGAGCGGCGCACCGTCGGGACCGGTCGTCTCGATGCTGTAGTCGACGCCGATCAGCGCCACGTCGCCGGCGACGTACGAGTGGGTCACCTTGGCCTTCAGGCTCGGCTTCGAGACCAGGAACTCCTTGAAGAAGGCCAGACGTGCCGCGCCGGTGAGGGGCTCACCGGAGAAGTTCGAGATGGAGTCGTCGAGGTACAGACGGTTGAACAGCTCGCCGTCACCGGAGTTGAAGACCTGGATGAAGATCTCGTTCTGGGTGTCGGTGTCGCTGGTGAGGTCAGGGTTCTCGGGATCGAAATCGATGGTGAAGGCCATGGTGAACCGGCCCGCCTCTCTGTGATGACCGAATGGCTCTGATGTGCCGTGCCGACTGGTGCGGTGCTCGTGCTGACCGGCCCGAGGCGCCGCCGCGCCACGGGGCGGAGTATGTGACGGACGAGATCTGTCGCGTCGGGCAAGAAGATCTAGCCCTGGCCGTACGGGTCGTCGACGGCGTAGCGCCAGACGGAGTCGTCGCCCAGGCGCAGTACGTCCACGCCGACGCCCTCCAGCCGCTCGGGCGTGCCCGCCTCGTCGACGGTCTCGATCACCCAGTCGACGATCAGCAGCGCGGTGTCGCCGGTGACGAAGGACTGCCGCGGAACGGCGGTCATCCTCGGTTTCCGGGCCAGGAACTCCCGCTGGTAGTCCCTGCGGGCCTGGCCCGTCAGCGGCTTGCCCGGTTCCCATACCGCGACGGCCTCTTCGGTGTAGAAGCTGTCGACGGCGTCGAAGTCCCCGGTGTTGAAGGCATCCACGTAAAGTTCTGTGCGCTTTTCCAAGTTATCGGTGAGTTGCGACATGGGAGAGTCGGCCTGCCCTTCTGTGGGTGAGGTGGCTGAGTTCCACGTGCCAGGACGCTATTCCATCCCGCGCAACATCCCGAGCACCGCCGGGTAATACGGTGCTCTCCCGCTGCCGCGCCGCCGAATTACCCGATCAAGGCCGTACGTTGAGTTTCCGGAGAGGGCGACTGCCTACGATCACGTCACAGGATTGCCTCAATGCTTTGGGTTGTCGGTCAATTCAGCCGGAAGGGTAGTCGAGCGCGATGACGAACCAGCACCACCTTGAGACACCCGTGGCACGCGGAGGGAACAGCGAGGCCGTCGCGGTCGTCGGGCTCTCCTGTCGGCTGCCGGGCGCGCCGGGCCCGTCGGACTTCTGGGATCTGCTCCGCACCGGAACGAGCGCCATTACCGGTGTCCCCGAAGGCCGTTGGCTGACCGAGACCGGACATCCGGCGCCCGAGGAGACCGGATCCGGGATGCGCCGCGGCGGATTCCTGGACCGGGTGGACACCTTCGACGCCGCCTTCTTCGGTATCTCGCCGCGCGAGGCCGTCACCATGGATCCACAGCAGAGGCTTGTGCTGGAGCTGGCCTGGGAGGCCCTGGAGGACGCCGGTATCGTGCCGGCCACGCTGCGCGACAGCCGTACCGCCGTCTTCGTCGGCACGCTGCGCGACGACTACGCCGCCCTCCTCTACCAGCACGGCGCGCAGGCGATCACCCAGCACACCATGGCCGGCGTCAACCGAGGTGTCATCGCCAACCGGGTGTCGTACCACCTGGGTCTGCGCGGCCCGAGCCTCACCGTCGACTCGGCCCAGTCCTCCTCGCTCGTCGCCGTGCATCTCGCCTGCGAGTCACTGCGTTCGGGCGAGTCCGAGGCGGCCGTCGTGGCCGGAGTCAACCTCAACATCCTGGCCGAGAGCGCGGTCACCGAGGAGCGGTTCGGCGGTCTGTCGCCGGACGGGACCTCCTACACCTTCGACGCCCGCGCCAATGGATTCGTCCGCGGTGAGGGCGGCGGCGCCGTCATCCTCAAGCCGCTTGCCCACGCGGTCGCGGACGGCGACCACATCTACGGAGTGATCCGCGGCAGCGCGGTCAACAACGATGGCGCCACACCCGGACTGACCGTCCCAGGGCGCGCGTCCCAGGAGCGCGTGCTGCGCGAGGCGTACGAGAAGGCCGGCGTCGACCCGGCGGCCGTCCAGTACGTCGAGCTGCACGGCACCGGCACGCCCGTCGGCGACCCGATCGAGGCCGCGGCGCTCGGCGCGGTCCTCGGCGCCGGGCG
>NZ_FMDK01000798.1 GCF_900091995.1 Streptomyces sp. MnatMP-M17 | reverse complement strand
TCGCCGGTGCCGCCCGTGCCGCCGACCGCGATCCCGCCCGTACCGCCGCCCGTACCGCCGTCCGTTCCCGCCGTCCTGCGCGTCGACGTGGCCGAGATGCCGTATCTGCTCGACCACTGCTTCTACCGGCAGCGGCCCGGCTGGCCCGATGACGCCGACCGCTGGCCGATCGTGCCCGCGACCACGGTGATCGCCCACCTCATGGAGTTCGCCGAGCGCGCGGTCCCCGGCAGGCGCGCGGTCGCGGTCCACGACGTGCGGCTGCTGAAGTGGATCGAGGCCATGCCCGCCGCCGATGTGCCGGTGGAGATACGGCGGCTGTCGGCCGACCGGATCGAGGTGAGCCTGACCGGTTTCTCCCGGGCGGTGGTCGAACTGGCGGACCGCCATCCGGCGCCTCCGGAGCCCTGGCCCGTCGATCCGGCTACCGAACGCGTTCCCGGTCTGCGGGCCGAACAGCTCTACAGCGAACGGTGGATGTTCCACGGACCGTGCTTCCAGGGCGTCAGCGAACTGACCGCCATCGGTGATCTGCATGTGCGCGGAGTCATCACCGCGCCCGAGGCTCCCGGCGCACTGCTCGACAACGTCGGCCAGTTGCTCGGCTACTGGATCATGGCGACACTCACCGAACGCACCACGGTGTTCCCGGTGGGAATGGAGCGCATCCGCTTCCACGGGCCCGATCCGAAGCCGGGCGAGCGGCTGGTCTGCGCGATCCGGATCACCGAGATCACCGATCTCACGCTCACCGCCGACATGCAGCTCATCAAGGACGGCCGCGTATGGGCGGAGTTCACCGGCTGGCAGGACCGGCGCTTCGACACCGATCCCAATATCCGCAAGGTGGACCGCTTCCCCGGCGAGCACACGCTCTCCACCCCGGAGCCCGAGGGCTGGACGCTGGTCCATGAACGCTGGCCCGATCTGGCCACCCGGGAACTGATCATGCGCAATATCCTCGGCGGCGCCGAGCGCGCCCGCTACGAGGCGCTGCCACCGGTCCGCCGACGGCAGTGGCTGCTCGGGCGGATCGCCGCCAAGGACGCGGTGCGCGGAGTCCTCTGGCAGGAGGAGGCGGGCGAGATCTATCCCGCCGAGATCGCCGTCGACAACGACGGTACGGGGCGCCCGCTGGTCCGTGGTGTGCACGGGCGGGCGGTGGGCGAGCTGACGGTGTCGATCGCGCACTGCCGTGAGACCGGGGTCGCGATCGCCCGGCGCGGCCCGTGCGGAATCGATGTCGAGGAGATCACCGAACGGCCGCGCTCCACCGCCGAGACGGCGTGCGGCCCGGCCGAACTGGCCCTTCTCGACAGTCTGGTGGCCGGATCGGCGGAGAGCGCCGCGCTCTGGTTCACCCGGTTCTGGACGGCCAAGGAGGCCGTCGCCAAGACACGCGGAACGGGACTGGGCGGACGCCCGGCCGAGTTCCGTGTGGTCGCCGCGGAGCGCGACCGGCTCCGTGTGGTGACCGAGGACCGGTCGTACGAGGTGGGTGTACGGGAGGTCGCCAATCCACGGGGGCTGCCCGAGCGGCGGTATGTCGTCGCCTGGACGACCGGTGACAGCACGACCGGTGACAACACGACAGGAGAGTTTGATGAGCACTGAGGCGATCGGCTTCGCGACCGCGGAGCCGGGGGAGCGTACGCCACTGGCCACCGGCGACGACGCCGTACTGGCCGATATCTCGGACATGCTGCGTGAGCTGCTGGCCGAGGACGGTCTGGACGACGCCGAGATCACCCGGGAGACCACCTTCCACGACGATCTCGAACTGGAGAGCATCGACCTGGTGACGCTCGCCGGATCGCTGCGCGAGCACTACGGCGACCGCGTCAATGTCGCCCTCTTCATCGCCGATCTGGAGCTGGACGAGATCATCGCGCTCACCGTCGGTGAGCTGGCCGACTATGTTTCGGCGTCGCTGCGCGCCGGTGCGGAGGGCTGAGCCATGGCCAAGATCAGTACCGGCGAGATCACCACACATGTCCAGCGGCTGCCCGCGGCACACCGGCCCGCGGACGGCGGCGAGCCGGCCGTGGTCGTGTTTGTGCACGGCCTGCTCACCGACAGCCTGGCCAGCTACTACTTCACCCTCGGCCCGGACTTCGCCGCCGCGGGATACGACGTGATCATGTACGACCTGCGCGGGCACGGCCGCAGCGACCGGCCGCCCACCGGCTACCGGCTGGAGTCCTTCGTGGCCGATCTCGTCGGGCTGCTCGACGCGCTGGACGAGCGGCGCCGGGTGCATGTGGTCGGTAACTCCTTCGGCGGTACGGTCGCCGCCGCGCTCGCCGCGTGGCATCCCGAGCGGGTCGCCACCGTCACCATGATCGAGTCCGAGCCGCCGGTCGAGGAGTGGACCCGGCACATGGCCGACGGTCTCGCCGACGCCAAGAACCAGCTCGCCCGCGAAGAGGTCATCAGCTGGATCTCGTCCAGGCACGGCGCGCACACCGCCCGGCTCTCCCGGGGCGCCGGCCGTATCCTGCGCACCACCACGCTCGCCGAGGACGTCCCGGCCGGCCGCGTCATCGGCGATGATCTGGACGCGCTCGGCTGCCCGGTGCTGGCGATCTTCGGCGACGAGTCCGGGCTGAGCGCCCAAGTGCCCAGCCTGGAGGCCAAGCTGGCGTCCTGCCGTACGGTGGTCCTCACCGAGCAGGGTCACTCCGTCCTGGTGGAGCGGACCGAGGAGACCCGGAATCTGATCCTGGAGTGGGTGGGCGAGCACACGCTGGCCGAGGCGGTGCGGTGAGCCGCTTCCTGCTGGTCGTCCCGCCGCTCGTCGGACATGTCAATCCGCTGGTCGGAGTCGCGGACGAACTGGTCCGGCGTGGCCATCAGGTGGCATGGGCCGGCCATGCCGGCCAGATCCGCCGGCTGGCGGGCGCGGATACCACGGTGTACGACTGCGTGGTGCCGGGCGCCGGACTGAGCAGACCGCCCGGGCTCACCGGGCCCGCCGCGTTCCGCTTTCTGTGGGCGGAGTTCTTCGTGCCGCTCGCCGACGCGATGGCGCCCGGTGTCGAGGCCGCGATCGACGCGTTCCGGCCGGATCTCGTCCTCACCGACCAGCACGCCGTGGCGGGCGCGCTGGTCGCCGAGCGCCGTGGCGTCGTCCATGTCACCTCCGCCACCACCTCGGCCGAACTCATCGATCCGCTGGCCGGGATGCCCAAGGTGGGCGCCTGGCTGAGCGAGCTGCTGGGCGCTCTGCGCGGGCGGATCGGCGATCCCGCGCGCACCGGCGATCCACGGTTCTCGCCGCACGGCGTCATCGCGTTCACCGGGCGCGAACTGCTCGGTGACGCGCCGCCGCCGAACGAGCGGACGTATCTGGTCGGCCCGGCGATCGCGCCGCGCGCGGACCGCTCGGACTTTCCCTGGGACGAGCTGGATCCGGCGCGCGCCACGGTGCTCGTCTCGCTCGGTACGGCCAACGCGGACGCGGGCGGCCGGTTCCTCGCGGAGGCGGTCACCGCGCTCGACCGCCTCCGAGACCGGGTGCAGGGCGTCGTGGTCGATCCCGGCCATACGCTCACCGAGGTGCCGCCCGGCGTACTGGTCCGTGAGCATGTGCCCCAACTGGACCTGCTGGCACGGGTGGACGCCGTCGTCTGCCACGGCGGCCACAACACCGTGTGCGAATCGCTCTGGCACGGGCTGCCGCTGGTGGTCGCGCCGATCCGGGACGACCAGCCCATCGTCGCCGGACAGGTCGTCGACGCGGGCGCGGGCGTACGGGTCCGCTTCGGCCGGGTGGACGCGGCGAGGCTGGGCGCGGCCATCGAGACCGTACTGGACCCGGACGGCGGCCACCGGGCCGCCGCCGAGGCCATCGGCCGCTCCCTGCGCGCGGCGGG
>NZ_FMDK01000452.1 GCF_900091995.1 Streptomyces sp. MnatMP-M17 | reverse complement strand
CCGGGCCCGCAACAGCGCCTGTTCCCTGCGCCGTCGGCCCGCTCCGGCCTGGGCGACCGCCCAGGTCAGCGCGGCGGCCAGGACGGAACCGGGCACACCGAGGAAGAGGAACAGCAGCTGCGCGTAGAGCGCGTCCGAGCGGGCGGCGTCCAGCACGGCGCCCAGATTGTCACCGACCAGACCGGTACCGGCGAGCCGTACCTCCGCGTTGTGCGCGCTGCCCGTGGCCGCGGTGTACGCGGCGGCCGGATCGGCGGGCAGATCATGGCCGCGCAGAGTGTGGATCTGCGTCCGTACGAGATCGGGCCGGGGACCGGCGAGCGGATCGAACACGGTGTGCCAGGTCCGCTCGGGCAGCAGGACGACATTGTCCGGCGGCGCCGAGGGCTGCGACTGCGGCGGCGCCCCGACCTTCTGGAACAGCGAGTCGGCGAGTGGCAGTTCCACCACACCGGCCACCTGGAGCGGCACCGCGGGCAGCCCCGCCCGCTTGACGGTGACGGTGTCGCCGGGAGCCGCGTGCAGATTGGCGGCGGTCTGCTGGGCGAGCAGCACACCTTGGCCACTTCCCGCCAGTACCCGGATCTCGCCCGGGAAGACGGTGGCGTAATCGGCGGGCAGACCCAGCACGGACCCGGGCCCGGTGCTCTGGAGTGTGCCGCCCGTCCGGGCGTCCAGCCCTTCGGTCTGCCCGTAGCCGACCGGCAGGGCCTTCTTCGTACCGGCCAGAGCGCGCACGGCGGACAGCACACCGTTCGGATCGGCGCCGTCGGCGACCTGCACCTGCCAGTCCACGGAGACCGAACGGACCGACTGGGACGTCATGGTGGCCCGGGTCGTGGACAGGAAGCTGCCCAGCACGGACAGCAGCGCGACGGCCACCATCACTCCCGAGGCGGTCGCGAGAAGCCGGCCGCCGCGCACACGCAGCAGCCCGGAAAGCCACATCCTGATCATCGCGCCTCATCTTCCTGATGTTCCCGCGGCTCAGATCCCGTACGGTCCGGCGGCACCAGCCGGCCGTCGGCCATGGACCACCGCGTGGGCAGCGCCTGTGCCACCCGGGTGTCGTGCGTGGTGACCACCACGGCCGCGCCGAGCGTTCCGGCGGCGTCCAGCAGCACCGTCATCACCTGCTCGGCGCTGTGGCGGTCGAGCTGGCCCGTCGGCTCGTCCGCCAGGATCAGCCGCGGCCGTCGTGCCAGCACCCGGGCCACCGCGACACGCTGGGCCTGGCCGGCCGACAGCTCGTCCGGCAGCTTCGCCGCCAGCGCCGCCAGTCCGAGGCTCTCCAGCGCCGCGACGGCGCGCTCCTCGGCGTCCCTCTCCTCCGCGCCGTCGATACGCAGCGGCAGGGCGATGTTTTCCACCGCAGTGAGCGGCGGCAGCAGACTCGGTCCCTGGAAGACAAAACCGATGTGCCGGGCGAGTGGCCCTTCCGGCAGCCCGGGATGGGTGATCCGCCCGGCCGTGGGCCGGTCCAGACCGGCCATCAGATGCAGCAGCGTCGACTTGCCGGAGCCCGAAGGGCCCACGACCGCGATGCGCGCGCCCGCGGCGACCGTACAGCTCGCGCCGTGCACGGCAACCACCGCGGCGCTGCCCGAGCCATAGGTGCGCGCCACGTCCGCGCAGACGACCAGCGGTTCTCCGGTCCCGGCCATCACACCCACCGTCATCACACCCACCGTCCGTCCCGCATCCGCAGCACGCGGTCGGCCACGGAGGCCACCGCCTGCGAGTGCGTGACCACCACCATGGAGGTCCCGGTCGCGGCCCGTTCGCGCAGCAGCGCGAGAATCCGCCGCTCGGTCTCCGCGTCGACCTCGCCGGTGGGCTCGTCCGCGAGGACCACGGCCGGATCGTTGGCCAGCGCCACGGCCAGTCCGGCACGGGCCGACTCGCCGCCGGAGAGCTGCCGGGGCAGCGCGCCCGCGCGTCCCGCGATGCCCATCCGCTCCAGCAGATCCCCTGGCCCGATGTGGTCCGGAGTGCGCGAGAGCCGCCGTACGAGCCGTACATTGCCGGCGACCGTGAGGTGCTCCAGCAGATTGCCCGACTGGAACAGCACACCGATATGGCGGGCCCGGAGCCGGCCGCGCAGTTGTTCCCGCTGATGGGACAGCGGCAGACCGGCGATGTGCACCATGCCGCCGTCGGGTTCGTCCAGACCGGCCAGACAGTTCAGCAGAGTCGTCTTGCCGGAACCGGAAGGGCCCATGACCGCGACGATCTCGCCCTTCGCCACCTCCAGACCGACTCCCTGGAGCGCGAAGGTCTCCTCCTCACCGGCCCGGAAGAACCGGTACAGGGAGCGTGCGCTGAGCGGAACGGCCGCGGTCACCGTGACCACCGGAAGGAGTCCGTGACGGTACGCCACGGATCGACGTTGTCCGCGCCGACCGCGCCGGAGAGCGTCAGCACGACCTGTTCGCCCTTCTGCCAGAACACATACCGCTCCACGTCCTGCCGGACGCTCTTGCCGGTCACGCCGTCGGCCGCCGAGTCCGCCTGATACGTGGCCAGTACGGCGCTGCCGCCCTGGCGGCTCACGGTGCTGACCTTGCCCACCGTCACATTCGTCCCGGACCGTTCCACCGCCGGCAGATCGGCCGAGCGGACCGAGTCGACGGTCGGCGCCTGCGCGGCCGGCGACCGCTCGATCCGGACGCTGTTGAACTTGTCGCTGAAGACCGTGGCGGCACCGGAAGCCTGGCGCGCCCAGCCCTCGGGCACCTTGACGCGATAACCGCCGTCGGCAGGTGACCAGTCCACGTACACCTGGTTGTCGGGGATGTCACCGGCGGGATTCACCTCCGGCGCGGGAGCCGAGGAGGACGGACCGGAGCCGGAACCGGATCCGGAGCCGTTGGAGGAGCACGCCACTGCTCCGGTCAGGATCACCAGACCGGTCAGGACGGCGGACAGGGTACGACGCATCGTGACACCTCTGCGCGGGGGGAGAGCCGGCCGGACGACCGCCTCGGAACCGACGCTAGAAACCGGACGGCCAGCGCCCGCACCGCGACAGGTGAGCGCGCGGTTAACGTCCCGGTCCGACGAGTAGTGTTCACGGCGTGAAGCTGACTATTCTCGGCGGCGGCGGGTTCCGGGTGCCGCTGGTGTACGGAGCACTCCTCACCGACCACGCCGAAGGCCGGGTCACCCGGGTCACTCTGCACGATCTCGATCCCGCCCGGCTCACGGCCGTCGCCCGAGTCCTGGCCGAGCAGGCCGAGGGCATCCCCGACGCGCCGGCGGTCACGGCCACCACCGATCTCGACGAGGCGCTGCGCGGCGCCGACTTCGTCTTCTCCGCGATCCGCGTCGGCGGACTCGAAGGACGCGCGGCCGACGAGCGCGTCGCCCTGGATCTCGGCGTCCTGGGCCAGGAGACGGTCGGCGCGGGCGGTATCGCGTACGGACTGCGCACCGTGCCCGTCGCCGTCGACATCGCGCGGCGCGTCGCCCGGCTCGCACCCGACGCCTGGGTCATCAACTTCACCAATCCCGCCGGACTGGTCACCGAGGCCATGTCCCGCCAACTCGGCGACCGTGTCATCGGCATCTGCGACTCACCCGTCGGCCTCGCCCGCCGCGTCGCCCGGATCCTCGGAGCCGACCCGGACCGCGCGTCGGCGGACTATGTGGGCCTCAACCACCTCGGCTGGCTGCGCGGCCTGCGGGTCGACGGCCGCGACGAACTCCCGCGGCTGCTCGCGGACTCCGAGGCGCTGGGCTCCTTCGAGGAGGGCAGGCTCTTCGGCCCCGAGTGGCTGCGCTCCCTGGGCGCGATTCCCAACGAGTATCTGCACTACTACTACTTCAACCGGGAAACGGTACGCGCCTACCAGGAGGCCGAGCGGACGCGCGGCGCGTTCCTCCGGGACCAACAGGCCCGTTTCTACGAGGAGATGGCCCAGCGGGACGGATCCGCCCTCGCGACCTGGGACCGTACACGCGCCGAACGCGAGGCCACGTACATGGCGGACAACCGCGAGGCGGCGGGCGTCGGCGAACGGGACGCCGACGATCTGGAGTCCGGCGGCTACGAGAAGGTCGCCCTCGCCCTGATGCGCGCCATCGCCCGCGACGAGCGCACCACGCTCATCCTCAATGTCCGCAACCGCACCACACTGCGGGTGCTGGACGAGGACGCGGTCATCGAGGTGCCCTGTCTCGTGGACGCGAACGGCGCCCATCCGCTCTCCGTCGCGCCACTGCCGGACCATGCCACCGGCCTGGTGTGCGCCGTCAAGGCCGTGGAACGCGAGATCCTCGCCGCGGCCGGGAGCGGCTCACGCGCCACCGCCGTCAAGGCCTTCGCCCTGCATCCGCTGGTGGACTCGGTGACCGTGGCCCACCACCTCGTTGACGGTTACACAAAGGCGCATCCCGGCCTCGCGTATCTGAACCGTCCCTGAGACGCGTCCGCGCCCTGGAAACGCCGGGATGCGGGCCATGAGCACCCCTGGACAGAATAGGAGGAGAGGGGCAGGACGGGGTCGGCGGGACTGTGCGCCCTCGCCTGTCGGACAGGAGGAGCAGCCATGAACAGCGGCAGCGAAACCTCCGAAGGTACGTCGCATCTCTCGCCTCGGGAGCGGGCCGACCACGGCAGAGCCGCCCGCAAGAACGCGCCACGGTCCGGTCACGCCGAATTCACCGCCGCTCCGGGACGGCCCGATCCCGTGGAGGTGATCGAGGCACAGTCCGCCGCCCGCGTGCCGGAACTCGTGCCCATCCGCTACGGCCGTATGACGGAATCACCGTTCCGCTTCTACCGGGGCGCCGCCGCGATCATGGCCGGTGATCTGGCCGCCACACCGCGTTCCGGCCTCACCGCGCAGCTCTGCGGAGACGCCCACCTCATGAACTTCCGGCTGCTCGCCTCGCCGGAACGGCATCTGGTGTTCGACATCAACGACTTCGACGAGACTCTGCCCGGCCCATGGGAGTGGGACGTCAAACGGCTCGCCACAAGCCTGGTGATCGCGGGCCGGGAGAACGGCTACACGGAGACGGAGCGCGCGGACATCGTCCGCACCGCCGTACGGTCGTACCGCGCGCATATGCGCACCTACGCCGGTATGGGCAATCTCGATGTCTGGTACGACCGGGCCGACGAGGAGGAGCTACGGGCGATGACCGCGCCGCAGCTTGGCAGACGAGGCCGCGGACGTCTCGCCAGGACCATGGCCAAGGCCCGGACCAGGGACAACATCAAGGCCTTCGACAAGCTCACCCGGCTCAGCGGCGGCGAGCGCCGGTTCGCGCCCGATCCACCGCTGATCGTGCCGCTGGACGACCTGCCGCCGGACGCCGGGCGCGACAGGATGGGCCGGGAACTGCGCGACCTGGTCGACCGGTACGGCCGGAGCCTGTCCACGGACCGCCGGCATCTCCTCCACCAGTACCGGGTGGTCGACATCGCCCGTAAGGTCGTCGGTGTCGGCAGCGTCGGTACCCGCTGCTGGATCCTGCTGCTCCTCGGCAAGGACGACGAGGATCCGCTGATCCTCCAGGCCAAAGAGGCCGACCGGTCGGTGCTCGCCGAGCATGTCGGCCCGAGCGCGTACGACAACCAGGGACAGCGTGTCGTCGCCGGACAGCGTCTGATGCAGGCCGTCGGCGACATCTTCCTCGGCTGGGACCGGGTTCTCGGGCTCGATGACCGGCGGAGGGACTTCTACGTCCGCCAGCTGCACGACTGGAAGGGCATTGTCGAGCCGCAGAACATGGTGCCCAGAGGGATGCGCGTGTTCGGCGACCTCTGCGGTGCCACGCTCGCCCGGGCCCATGCCCGCTCCGGGGACCGGATCGCCATCGCCGCCTATCTCGGCGCCGGGGGCTCCTTCGACCGCGCGCTCACCGAGTTCGCGGAGCGCTACGCGGACCGGAACGAGGCCGACCACCGCGCGCTGACGGACGCGGTGAAGGCCGGGCGGGTACGGGCCGAAGCGGCCTGAGCACCGGGAGCACCTGGGAAGCCGGAGCCGGGCGGGCGGTCCGGCGACCGTTTGCTCCTCGTCCGCGCCCGCCGCACGCTGGAGACATGGCCTTTCCCGCTTCCGCCACCTCTCCTGCGGCCATCCCCGACGCACTGAGCGCCTGGGCCGTCGAGACGCCCGGACCGGTCGCCACCGGGCCGCTGGTCCGTATCCGCCGCCGCACACCGGTCCCGGGCCCCGGGGATCTGCTGCTGCGCGTGGAGGCCTGCGGTGTCTGCCGTACGGATCTGCATCTCGCCGAGGGAGATCTGAGCCCGCACCGCCCGTCGACCGTCCCGGGCCATGAGATCGTCGGCCGGGTGATCGCCACCGGCGAGGCCGTGACCCGGTTCCGCACCGGCGACCGGGCCGGCGGCGCCTGGCTGCGCGGCACCTGCGGGACCTGCCGTTACTGTCTGGCCGGCCGGGAGAACCTCTGCCCGTGGTCCGTCTACACCGGATGGGACGCGGACGGCGGCTTCGCGGATCTGACCGTGGTGCCCGAGGCCTTCGCCTATCCGCTGCCCGAATCCCGGGATCCGGTCCTGCTCGCACCGCTCCTGTGCGCCGGGATCATCGGCTACCGCGCGCTGCGCCGCAGCGCGCTGCCCGAGGGCGGACGGCTGGGACTCTACGGATTCGGCGGCTCCGCCCATCTCGCCGCCCAGGTGGCCCTCGCCGAGGGCGCCACCGTCCATGTGCTGACCAGGTCGGCGCGGGCACGCGAACTCGCCCTGGAGCTCGGTGCCAGCTCGGCGGGCGACGCCTACGACAGTCCGCCCGAGCCGCTGGACTCGGCGATCCTGTTCGCTCCGGTCGGTGATCTCGTACCGGTGGCGATGGAGGCCCTGGACCGCTCCGGCACGCTCGCCGTCGCCGGGATCCATCTCACCGACATTCCCGTGCTGAACTACGAGCGCCATCTCTTCCAGGAGCGGAATCTGCGCAGTGTCACCTCCAACACACGCCACGACGGCCGGGAGTTCCTGGCGCTCGCCGAGCGCATCGGCATCCAGGTCACCACCAGTCCGTATCCGCTGAGCAGGGCCGACCGGGCGCTCGCCGACCTGGCGGGCGACCGGGTACAGGGCGCCGCCGTGCTCGTACCGGACTGACGCACACCGTGGCACGACCTCACACCTCGCCACGACACACACCTGGACGCGGTGTGCCCGCGCTCACACGCCGGGCAGGTCCAGCCAGCGGGCCGTACCGGGCGCGATCGTGTGTGCCCGGCCGCCGAGCATCACCCGTACCGGATCCGCGTCCGACGCCGGTACACCGACGCGTACGCGCTCCGCACGGATCCGCAGATCCACGTCCCAGTCGTTCCGGTAGCGGATGCCCACCCGGAACTTCGAGAGCTGCGGCAGCGGGGCCGGATCCAGCCACACCGCGTCCTCACGGGTCTCCAGACCGGTCAGACCACGCTGGACGAAGTCCAGGGTGCCCGCCATCGCCCCGAGATGGATGCCCTCCGCCGTGGTGCCGCCCTGGACGTCCGCCACATCTCCGGTCAGCGCCTCCTTGGCGTACGTCCACGCCTCGTCCCGGTGGATCCGCGCCAGTACCCACGCGTGGACCAGCGCGCTGAGCGTGGAACCGTGGCTCGTACGGCGCTCGTAGTAGTCGACGGTGGTACGCCAGGAGTCGTCGTCCAGCCGGTGCCCGAGCCGGCGGAAGAGCCCGGCCAGCTCGCCGGGCGAGAAGAGATATCCCAGCATCAGTACATCGGCCTGCTTGGAGGCCTGGTAGCGGTTGACGGTGTCGCCCTCGGCCTCCAGGATCCGGTCCAGCCGCCGGATGTCGCCGTACCGCGCGCGATAGCCCGCCCAGTCCAGCTCGGCGAGGTCTCCGTAACCCGCGAACTGGCTGATCACACCACGGTGGAACGGCACATGGAGCGTGCGCGAGAGGTCGTCCCAGCGCTCCGGCTCGTCCGTGTCGAGCTGGAGCCGCTCGAAGAGCCGGCGGCGGCGCGAGGCGGGCAGCGCGCCGCAGAGTTCACGCGCCCGCGCCAGCACCCAGGCCGCGGTGACATTCGTATAGGCGTTGTCGTCCAGACCTGGAGCCGTCGCTCCCGGATAGCCGTCGTGGTACTCGTCGGGACCCATGACACCGCGGATGCGGTACCGGGCCACGGACGGGTCCCAGACCGCGGCGCTCGCCCAGAACCGGGCGATCTGGAGCAGCGTCTCCGCGCCCTTGGTGTGCAGGAACTTCAGATCGCCGCTGGCCTGGCAGTACTGCCACACGTTGTACGCCACCGCGGAACCGACATGGTGCTGCAAACGCGAATGGTCCGCGAGCCAGCGGCCCGAGAGCGGGTTGAGATGCACCTCCTGGGTCTCCTCGCGCCCGTCGCTGCCGCTCTGCCACGGATACATCGCTCCCAGCCGGCCCGCCTCCCGCGCCGCGCGGCAGGCCGCGGGCAGCCGCCGGTGGCGATAGCCCAGCAGGCCCCGGGAGACCTCGGGGAAGTGCAGATTCAGAAACGGCAGCACGAACAGCTCGTCCCAGAAGACATGCCCTCGGTACGCCTCGCCGTGCAGCCCTCTGGCGGGCACTCCGACATCCAGTTCGGCCGTGTGCGGCGAGAGCGTCTGGAGGACATGGAAGAGATGCAGCCGCAGGATCCGGCCCGCCTCTCCGGGTACGTCCAGGGCCGCACGGCGCCAGATGTCCTCCCAGGCCCCGCGGTGCGAGGCGAGCAGCCGCGCGAAGCCGGGCGCCCGCCGTGCCTCCTCGACGGCGGCGGACCGGGGATCGCTGATCGCCGGATCGCGGGAGGTGTGGAGCGCGACCGTCTTGTCGACGGTGACGGTCCTTCCGGGCGCCACTGGGATCAGCAGCGTCCGGAAGGCCTGACGCTCCGTCAGCCGCGCGGTGGCCGTGACGGTCTCGCCGGAGGCGGCGGCGCGGATGCGCGCGGCGAGCGCGACACGGATGTCGGAGGTGACGGTGCGGCAGCGCAGCCAGTCGGTGTCGCCGTGCTTGGTGCCGGTCTGCCAGTGGGTGAGATGCCGGTTCGCCAGCTCGCCGTACCGCTCGACTCCGTTGTTGCGTACATCGCCGTCGAGCCCCGACTCCACCTCGATGCTCCCGGCCCATCCCTCGGCGGTGAACGAGGTGCGCTGCGCGGCCAGATGCGGCTCTCCCATGTGCACCAGCCGGCACTGCTCGGCCGTCAGCCGGCGCCCGGCGCCGTCCTCGTACACCGACCGGATGACGAGCGTGCCCTGCCGCAGATCCAGGGTCCGCCGGTGCTCGGTCAGTTCGGCCCGGTCGGGGGAGAGCCACGGTCCTGGCTCGGCTCCTTCGGGGCGCAGACGGTAGCGCAGGGGCAGCCAGTCGGGCAGATTGACCAGATCCTCGTTCTCGATCCGGTGTCCCGCCACGGTCGAGACCAGCCGGTTGTAGCAGCCCGCCACATAGGTGCCGTGATAGTGCGCCGGTCCCGACGAGGTCTCGGACACCGCGCCCCGGGTCGCGAAGTAACCGTTGCCCAGCGTGCACAGGGCTTCGCGCAGCCGCTCCGACTCCGGCTCGTAGCCCTCGTACGTCCAGCTCCAGGCGCGCACCGTCAGTCTCCGCCGGTCACAGACGTGTCGTGGGATAGATCTCGCTGTCCACGGGTACCGGCTGCCAGGTCCAGTCGGTCACCTCCGGCAGATCGACGCCGTGCTCACGGATCCACGAGTGATGCCTGAGCCTGGCCTCCTCCATCGCCTGCCGCACATGAGTGGCGCGTACGGTCAGTCCCGGTACGCGGTCGATGACATCCATGACCAGCCGGTAGCGGTCCAGATTGTTGCGGACCACCATGTCGAAGGGCGTTGTGGTGGTGCCCGACTCCTCGTAACCGCGTACATGCAGATGCTCATGGCCGGTATGGCGGTAGGCGAGGCGGTGGATCAGCCAGGGATAGCCGTGGTAGGCGAAGATCACCGGCTTGTCGCGGGTGAACAGCGCGTCGTACTGGCTGTCGGACAGTCCGTGCGGATGCCGAGTCTCCGGCAGCAGCCGGGCCAGATCGACCACATTGACGACACGGACCGCGAGCCGGGGAAGATGGCGGCGGATCAGCAGGGCGGCGGCCAGCACCTCCTGGGTCGGGACATCGCCCGCGCAGGCCAGCACCACATCCGGTTCCTCGCCCTCGCGCTCGGTACCGGCCCACTCCCACACACCCGCGCCACGGGCGCAGTGGGCCCGCGCCTCGTCCAGCGTGAGCCAGTCGTAGCACGGCTGCTTTCCCGCGACGACGACATTGACATAGTCCCGGCTGCGCAGCACATGGTCGGCGACACAGAGCAGGGTGTTGGTGTCCGGCGGCAGATAGACCCGTACGACCTCGGGCGCCTTGTTCAGCACATGGTCGATGAAGCCGGGATCCTGGTGGGAGAAGCCGTTGTGGTCCTGGCGCCAGACGTGCGAGGTCAGCAGATAGTTGAGCGAGGCGATCGGGCGCCGCCACGGCAGCGTACGGGAGACCTTCAGCCACTTGATGTGCTGGTTGACCATCGAGTCCACGATATGGACGAAGGCCTCGTAGCACGAGAAGAGACCGTGCCGTCCGGTCAGGAGATAGCCCTCCAGCCAGCCCTGACAGGTGTGCTCGGAGAGGATCTCCATGACACGGCCGTGCCGGTCGAGATGCTCGTCCACGGGCAGCGTCTGAGCCTGCCAGGCCTTGCCCGAGGCCTTGTAGAGGGCCTGGAGCCGGTTGGACGCCGTCTCGTCCGGGCCGACGACGCGGAAGTCACGGCGCTCGGTCGTGGCCTCCATGACCGCTTCCAGCAGATCGCCCAGCACCCGGGTCGGTTCATGCAGGCTGACACCGGGCCGGTCGACCCTTACGGCGTACGGTTCCAGGGCCGGCACGGGCAGCTCGCGCAGCAGGAGACCGCCGTTGGCGTACGGCGTGGCGCCGAGCCGCCGCGTGCCCTCGGGGACACACGCGAGGACCTGGGCCCGCGGCCGGCCGTGGCCGTCGAAGAGCTCCTCGGGCCGGTACGAGCGCAGCCACGCCTCCAACTGCCGCAGATGCTGCGGATTCTCGCGTACGGCGGGCAGCGGGACCTGATGCGCGCGCCAGGTCCCTTCTACCGGCAGTCCGTCCACGGTGACCGGACCGGTCCAGCCCTTGGGCGTACGGAGCACGATCACCGGCCAGCGGGGCCGTGCGGTGGCGCCCTCCAGCCGGGCGGTGCGCTGGATCAGCGCGATACGGTCCAGCGCGCTGTCCATCGCCCGGGCCATGGCGCGGTGGACCGTGTCCGGATCGTCGCCGTCGACATGCAGCGGCTCATGGCCGTAGCCGCGCAGCAGCTCGTCCAGCTCGGGCTCGGGGATACGGGCGAGCAGCGCCGGATTGGCGATCTTGTAGCCGTTGAGATGGAGGATCGGCAGCACCGCGCCGTCACGCACCGGATCGAGGAACTTGTTGGAGTGCCAGGACGCCGCCAGCGGCCCGGTCTCCGCCTCGCCGTCGCCGATCACACACGCGACCAGCAGATCCGGACGGTCGAGCGCGGCGCCGTAGGCATGGGAGAGCGAGTAGCCGAGTTCACCGCCCTCGTGGATCGAGCCGGGCGTCTCGGGCGCGACATGGCTGGGCACGCCGCCGGGGAAGGAGAACTGGCGGAAGAGCCGGGCCATGCCGTCCCGGTCCCGGCCGATGTCCGGATAGACCTCCGAGTAGCTGCCCTCCAGCCAGGCGTTGGCCAGCACCGCGGGACCGCCGTGTCCTGGTCCCCAGACACAGACCGTGTCCTGGCCACGGGCCCTGATGACACGGTTGAGATGGGTGTACACCAGATTCAGCCCAGGGGACGTACCCCAGTGGCCCAGCAGCCGCGGTTTGATGTGCTCCGGGCGCAGCGGCTCGGTGAGCAGCGGATTGGCCATCAGATAGATCTGACCGACCGCCAGATAGTTGGCGGCCCGCCAATGGGCCACCAGAGCGGCCAGTTCCTCGTCGGTGACGGCGGCCGTGACCGTGGTCCGCGCCGACGTGCTCGCCTCGCGCATGGCTCTCCTCCGCGGCTCGTGGGTGTCGTGGTCAGCCTTGTCGGGGGCGATCGGTGCCCGTTGGGTCCTGATGTCAAACGGCTGTCGTCGGGCCGGGCCCCGGCAGGTGCCGGGCCCTGTGGAGGTCCGGCGCTGGCCAGCCTGGCCGAGCCGGACGAAGGGCTCCAGGGCCGTTCGGGCCACGCCCAGGGCCCGAACGGGTGGTGGCCGGTGGCGCGGCCGGACGACCGTGCGGAGGTCGCCGGAGAAGCCTGCGAAAAGCCTTTACGCCGTTGTCATGTCCAGGTAGCTTCCGTTCTGCAAGAGCTTGCAGAAAGTTCCTGGTTCTTCTTGCGAAGCCATCGCCCGACCTTGCTCCACGGAGTGATCCGGGGCGACCGTGCTCCATGGCGTCCTCCGCGGAGTGTCCGGCCGGCGATCGCGGCGCCCGCTCGCACCTCCCGCTGACGGCCGTCGGCACGCGTGGCGACGGCCTCGTATTGGAGACGCTCATGAGACGCAAACTCCGCCGCCCGCTGCGGCGCCCTCTCGCGGCGCTCGTGGCGGCAACCGGCCTCCTGGGACTGATCTCGGGCATACCGGCGAAAGGAGCCGACCGTACGGAAACCGGCGTCCGGGAACAGGTCGCCGCCGCGAACACGGCGACGGTCTTCTACTACACGAAGACCAAGAACTGGCCCGCCGCCCATCTGCACTACGCGCCGGACGGCGGGTCATGGACCGCCGTGCCCGGTGTACGGATGGAGCCGGCCTGTACGGACTGGGTGAAGCGGACAGTCGATCTGGGATCCGCCGCGGGACTACGGGCCGCCTTCAACAATGGCGGCGGCACCTGGGACAACAACAACGGCGCCGACTACGCGCTGGGCACCGGCACCATCACCGTCAAGGACGGCGTCGTCGCCCACAGCGATCCGTGCGCCGGTACCGAGCCTCCGGCCGGTAACAGCGCGACCGTCTACTACGCCACGGCCGCCCTCAACTGGTCGGCGTACAACCTCCATTGGGCGCCGACAGGCGGCTCGTGGACCACCGTGCCCGGCACCGCCATGGAGCCGGCCTGCACCGGCTGGGTCAGCAGGACCGTCGATCTCGGCACCGCCACCACCTGGCAGGCGACCTTCAACAACGGCAATGGCGTCTGGGACAACAACGGCGCCAACTACGCGCTGACCACCGGCCGCACCACCGTCGACAACAGGACCGTCACCAAGGACGCCAAGGATCCGTGCGCGGCGCAGCCGCCGGACACCGAGGCGCCCACCGTGCCCGCGAAGGTGACCGCGAGCGCCACCGGCACCTCCGTCGTCGTGTCCTGGCAGCCGTCCACCGACAACACCGGTGTGACCGGATACCAGGTCACCCGTACCGGCGGCACCCGTGGCACCGTCGTCACCGATGCCGGCTCCACGGTCCACTCCGACACCGGTCTGGAGGAGCGGACCACCTATACGTACACGGTGAAGGCCCTGGACGCGGCCGGGAACGTGTCCGCGGCCTCGACGGCCGTCCAGGCCACGACCGATGTGAAACCGCCCGCGCCCGCCGGCGGCCGGCCACTCGGCACCGATCCGCGCAAGGACCCGATCTACTTCGTCCTCACCGCGCGGTTCAACGACGGCGACAGCGCCAACAACCGCGGCGGCAGTCAGCATGTGAGATCCGGCAACGCCGCCAACGAAGACCCCATGTTCCGGGGCGACTTCAAGGGCCTGGTCGACAAGCTCAACTACATCAAAGGGCTCGGCTTCTCCGCCGTGTGGATCACTCCGGTGGTCCTCAACCGGTCCGACTACGACTACCACGGCTACCACGGTTACGACTTCTACCGCGTCGATCCCCGGCTGGAGTCCGCGGGCGCCTCGTACCAGGACCTGATCAACGCGGCCCACGCCAAGGGCATGAAGATCTATCAGGACGTCGTCTACAACCACTCCTCCCGCTGGGGCGCCAAGGGCCTGTTCACGCCCACCGTCTACGGTGTCCGCGACGCGCAGTGGAGCTGGTACTACGACGAGAAGAACGAGGGCTTCACCTATGACGGCCTCACCGTCGAACCCAAGTCCGGGAAGTCGTACTACACCGGTGATCTCTGGTCGACCGCCGAGCCGTCCGGCAACACCTGTCTGAACTGGGGCAAACCCACCGGCGGCAGGAGTCCCGAGGGCTACACGCTCTACAACTGCCAGTGGCCCAGCCCCACGTCGGGCATGTTCCCCAAGCCTTACTACCACCAGTGCTGGATCGGCAACTGGGAGGGCGAGGACGCGCGCTCCTGCTGGCTGCACGAGGACCTCGCGGACTTCAACACCGAATCGGCGCCTGTACAGAACTATCTGATCGGCGCCTACAACAAATACATCGACATGGGCGTCGACGGTTTCCGCGTCGACACGGCCGTGCACATCCCGCGCGTCACCTGGAACCGCCGCTTCCTGCCCGCCATCCAGGAACGCGTCACCGAGAAGTTCGGCGCGGAGGCGGCCCGTAACTTCTTCGTCTTCGGCGAGGTCGCGGCCTTCGTCAACGACAAGTGGAACCGGGGCTCGGTCAACCACTCCGCGCAGTTCTACACCTGGAAGGAGCGCAAGGAGTACAGCGCCGACGACACGGCCGCCGCGCTCGAACAGTTCACCTACGAGAACCAGCTCGGCACGGGCAATCAGCCCACCTCCGCCAACGCCTTCCTCAACGGGAACAGTTACCACGCGCCCGACCACAGCCGGTTCTCCGGCATGAACATCATCGACATGCGTATGCACATGAACTTCGGCGACGCACCCAACGCGTTCCACAACGGCAAGGACTCCGACGACTCCACCAACGACGCGACCTACAACGTCGTCTATGTCGACAGCCATGACTACGGTCCCAACAAGTCCTCGACCCGCTATGCCGGCGGCACCGACGCCTGGGCCGAGAACATGTCGCTGATGTGGACCTTCCGCGGTATTCCCACGCTCTACTACGGATCCGAGATCGAGTTCCAGAAGGGCAGGCAGATCGACTGCGGACCGAGCTGCCCGCTCGCCACCACCGGCCGCGCCTACTACGGCGGTCATCTCGCCGGAGATGTCAGGGCATCGGACTTCAGCAAGGTCGAATCGGCGAGCGGCGAGGTCGCCGCCACGCTCAGCCGGCCCTTGGTCAAGCATGTCCAGCGGCTCAACGAGATCCGGCGCGCGGTGCCCGCGCTCCAGATGGGCCAGTACTCCACGGAGGGCATCAGCGGCTCCATGGCCTTCAAGCGCCGCTACACGGCGGGCGCGACGGACAGCTTCGCGCTGGTCACCGTCACGGGCGCCGCCACCTACACCGGAATTCCCAACGGTATGTACAGGGACGCCGTCACCGGCGACGCGAAGGCGGTGACCGACGGCAGTTTGACCGTCGCCGCGCCCGGGAAGGGCAATCTCCGGGTGTACGTACTCGACGGGCCCGGCCGGATCGGCGCGCCGGGACCGTATCTGAAGTGAGCCAACGACCGTACGGGGCACTCCGGGAGGAGACACGGCCCGGTGGTGCCCCGTACAACTTTTCGACGGTCCCATGGGTCCTGATGACCGTAGCCGTATCTTCGGCTGTCCTTCTGACCAACTCGATCAACTCGATCAACCCGACCAATGGGAGACGTCATGACCGGACGCCTGACCCTGACCCGTCGCCTCATCACACCGTTCCTCGCTGTCTTCGCTCTGGTAGCCGCGGGTGCGGGGCCCGCCCATGCCGACGAGTCGGACGCGCTGTGGATCGCGGTTCCCTACGAGATGGCCCTGCTCGGCGCGGACGCCGACGGAAACGCGCCCACCAGAACACTGAACATCGAACTCTCGCACGACAACACCGACATGGTGGTGCCCGCGGGCACACTCACCGTCGATGTCACCGAGCTGGCGGACCTCGCCGAGATCACCTGGCCCGCCAACTGCACCGAACGGATCAGCGGGACGGGCCAGGACCGTACCGTCACCGGTGACTGCTCCTTCCCGGGGCTGTCGACGGACAGCTATGTCCACGGGGCCGAGATCGGGATAACGGCCACGTCCGCCGCCGTCGAGGGAACGGTCGCGACGATCAGGTCCTCGGCCGTGGCGGGCGATCTGACGGCGTATCCGGCCGAGACGACCGTGACCGTCCTCAACGGACCCGATCTGGGCCTTGTCCAGGCACCGAACCAGAACGGTGCGAAACCGAGGACCCGTGTCGATGTGCCGATCACCCTTGCCAACAACGGCAACCGCACCGCCGACCGCACTCTGCTGAGCTTGTTCGCCTCGCACGGCCTGGACTTCGCCGCCCGGTACGGGAACTGCGAGTACGCCGACGAAGCTTCGCCGGCCACTCCCGTCGGCACCTGGGCCCTGTGCGTACTGGACGAGCCCGTCGCTCCCGGCCAGGCCTTCTCCCTCGACGCGGGCGCGCTGCAGACCAGGAAGAGCGTCCTCTACGACCGCTTCGACTACGGAGTCGAGCCGTACTCGGACGAGGCATTGGAACAGGCGCGCGCGGGACGCCCGTTCGTCCGGGGCAGCGGAGCCGAACTCGATCTGCGTCCGGCGGGTGCCGCGACTCGCACCGCCGTGGGCGCCGCTGCGGCTGATGTCGTGGACGACGTCGACGTCGACACGTCGGACAACTTCCGCTCCATGCTCATCAACGCCACCAACACCGCGGATCTGAAACTGATCGGCAGCAAGGCCGCGGGCGCGGCGGGCGAGACCGTCACCGCGTCGGTCACGGTGAAGAACCGCGGTCCGGCGTGGGTGGCCTCACTCGGCGCGGGTGAGCCGGTGGCGGCCGTGGACTTCACCGTTCCGCGCGGGACGCGCGTCACGGCCAAGCCGGAGGAGTGCTACGCGCTCGACGCCTCGGGCGAATGGCAGGAGGAGCAGCTCGGCGCGCCTCGCTACCGCTGCACGACGCCCGTCTTCCTGCACGAGCGGGCGAGTTACACCTTCCCGTTCTCGCTCCGTGTCGACCGTGTCGTGCCGGGCGCTCGCGGCAAGGCGGTCACTCTCAACGACCGGCCGGACCTGAGGATCAGCGACTTCGACCCGAATCTGGCCAACAACAGGGCCTTTGTGGTGGTGAACGGCTGACCGGTTGACCGGTTGGCTGGTCGGCCGACCGGCTGGCTGATGGGCCGGCTGAGCCGCCGCCGTGGCACGGAGGTACGGCGGCGGCTCAGACACACCGGTAGACGAAGCGTGTGACGGCCGTGTGCCGGGACGGCGAGGTGATCCGCAGTTCGGCGGTGGCCCGGTACTCGCCCCGGCCACGGAAGGTCCACAACAGGTGCAGACGGGCGGTCTTCTGACCCCGCGTCACCTTCTCGCGCAGCAGGTCGGAGGACGTGCCGTCGCTGCGCAGCCAGCGGTAGGTGATCGTGCCGGGGCGCCCGTTTGTCCGTACCACGCCGACTATGTCCGACGTACCGTCACATCCGGGCCCGCGCAGGGCGGTTCGTACGGTCACGTCCTGTACGGCGAGGGCGGGCCCGTACCGCTGCCAGGCGAGGAACACCAGAACGGCGAGCAGGACCGCGGCGGCGAGCGCGTACCGGCGCGGGCCTCCGGAGCGGTGCTCGGGGGCCGGCTCCGGTCCGGGCGGCTGTCCGGGCAGAGTGCCGTGCCAGAGGGCGGCTGCGGTGGTGGTGTTCTCGTGGTGCCGGTTGCGGACGGCGGCGGTCACTCCCGGGCCGAAGCGGAGGACCTGGCCTTCGACACGGTCCGGCGCCGCCTCCGGCAGCGGTTCCGGCGCCTCCGGTGCGGGGAGCGTTTCCGGGACCTGTGTCGGGTCGGGCCGTTCGAACCAGTGGCTGCCGAGGACGGTCGCGTTGTAGGTGTCGGGACCGGGGCTGGGACCGGGACCGCTGGCAGGCGGGGTCTCGTTGCCGCTCTCATTCCCGGATTTGTTCTCGTTCTCCGGGTGCTCGGGCTTCGCGTCGTCGTGGTGGTAAGGGATACGGGGATCGCTCATGAGATGACGCACCGCCGGATCAGGATCTGCTGCGAGGAGCCGCCGCTCGCCGCCGCCGGATCGGTGGTCGCCTGTACGCCCCAGTAACAGCCCTGCCGCTGGAACGTGTGGTCGAGTTGGATCGTGTACTGCGTGGCGCCTTCGCGCCGGAAGGTCTGCGAACCGTCCTGGGCGCCGAGTTCACCGTATGTCTCGCCGGCGGACCAGGTGATGGCGACGGTGACGGGACCCGTGCCGTCCGTGGCGACGCCGACGGCGGCGGTGGCGGTCGTCGTACCCGTCTGCCGTAGTCCGGTGACGGAGACGGACTTCACGCGTACGGGATCCGTCGTCGGAGCCGAGGAGGTCGGTGTGACCGAGGGAGTGGACGAGGACGGTGAGGCGGGCGGTGGCGGTGGCGCCACGGGCGGTGTGGAGGTACCGGCCGTCCCGGCAGTCGCGCTGTCGGTGACGGAGGGCGAGGTGGGCGAGCCGCCAGAAGAGGCACTGCCCGTCGGCGACGGGCTCATGGAGCCGGACGGGCCGACGGACGCGGTGGCGTCCGGACCCGCGCCCGGGTTCTGGACCGGACCCGCGGTGGTGACCGCCTGGGCCGTTGTCCGTTCCGGACTGTCTCCCACCGCTCCTGCGGTGACGGCCGCCACGACGGCGATGACCAGTGCGACAGCGGTGGCCAGCATCCCTCTCACGCCGGGCTTCCAGCTACGGCCTCGCCTGCCACCGCGCCGTCCGCCTGCACCGCGCCGTCCACCGCCCAGCGCCGTTGTGGCCAGCGCGGTCGTGCCCGCGGGCCCGCCACCCGCGTACGGGAGGAGCAGCGGGAGCAGGGCGGCGAGCGCGGCGAGCTTCCGCTGTCCCCGCTCCTCCCAGTCCGGTCCGTAGGCCGTCCCGGCGAGCTCCTCCAGCTCCGCGACGAACGCGTCCGCGTTGTGAGGCCGTTCCCGGGGCTCCTTGGCCAGACCGCGGCGGATCAGCGGACGGACCGGTTCGGGCGCCTCTTCCTCGGGAACGGGCGCGCCGATGTGCTGGAGCGCCAGCTCGGCGAAGTTCTCGCCGGAGAACGGCTTGCGGCCGGTGAGGCATTCGTAGAAGGTCGCGGTCGCCGCGTAGACATCGGCCGCGGGGGAGGCGGGCTCTCCGTTCCACTGTTCCGGGGCCATATAGGCGGGAGTTCCGGCCACGCCCGGCGTGCTGCCACGGCCCGTGGCGATGCCGAAGTCCACCAGCTTGGACGAACCGTCCGTGGCGACCAGGACGTTCTCCGGCTTGTAGTCGCGGTGGACGACGCCCGCCCGGTGCGCGGCGGCCAGCCCGAGCAGCGATCCCTTGAGTACCACGAGCGCCGCTTCCGGACCGGTGGGGCCCTCCTGCCGCAGCAGTGCGCTCAGGGCGATGCCGTTGACCAGCTCCATGACAATCGCGGCGCCGCGCGGTGCCTCGACGTACTCGTACAGACCCACCACGTACGGTGTGCCGAGGCCGCTGAGAAGACGCGCCTCGGCCCGGAACGAGCGGACGAACGCGGAGTCGGTGTGCAGGCGCTCGCTGAGATACTTGACGGCGACGGGTACGCCGGTGGCGTCATGGACGGCGAGGACGACCCGCCCACTGCCGCCGGAGCCCAGTTCGCGGGACTCCGTATATCCGGGGACGGACCAGGCGTTCATTTCTCCCCCTCGGCGGCGCCGCCGGTCGCTGTCGCGCGACCGGCGGACGGTAGCCCACACCCTGTCCTCATGGCAGACACAAATCCGCCACGTCCGGTTCCCGTACGGAAGTCCGGCGCGGCACCGGTCCTTTTTGGGAGGTAAAGTCGATGTATGGGGCCAGAGTCCCCGGCCTCATATGGAGTCACGACTTCCAAGAGGTTCTTATGGCCGACACCGACTTCTACTCCCGCGACCGGCCGGACAACCCCAAGCTGCCGGAGGACCGCCCTCGCGGCCGTTCGGAGAGCTTCGTGCCGGAACACCACCGCATACGGACCACCACGCTTCTCCTCATCGCCTTTGTCGTGCTGGTGCTCGTGGGCATCTTGCTCTTCCCTTGAGTACGGATCCCTTGAGTAGGGAACGCCCGGCCGGAGAATTCCGGCCGGGCGCCCGCGAGGACTGCGTTGGACGGCCTTGGACGGCCTTGGGCCGTATCCGTCAGCAGTGGATGTGGATGCTCTTCCAGCCGAACGACGCGTTCCGCTCGGAGTCGCCCCGGAACGTGTAGTGCCCGTGACCTCGGGGACAGTCGCGGTCGTTGAACATCGTCGCGTCCTGTCCACGGTGGTCGAAGTAGTAGGAGCCGCGCTTGCCCTCGTCGAGATTGCTGCAACCGCAGGCCAGGATGTGCTGGGGCTGGCCCTGCTGATTCGACCGCGGGTAGCCGTACCAGTCGCTCGCCAGCGCGGCTCCGGACGTCAGGGCCAGCGCGGCGGACGTCACGGCCGAGGTGACAGCGAGACGCAGGGTGTGACGGTTACGCATGGCAACTCCTCTGGTTGACCAAAAACAGAAGATGACTTTGCGATGTCATGTGAACACGAAGTGTGATGGGTGCGCGAATGGAACCGGCGCAGTCGGTGTAAGCCCGAGGCCGACGTTCCGCTGCGTCCTCACCGCGTGGCGTGCGACCAGGGCGCGGGACCGGCCGTCCCCCTACGAGGGGGAGCCATATGGGGACTGCGCGTATCCTGCCGCCGCCACTGCGGCTGCTGACCCGGGTCGCTGTCCGGGCGGGCGGGCCGCTGTTCGGCGCCGTGCTGACGCGGTGTCTCACACCTGGCTGGGTGCTGCTACGGCCGCAGTCGCCGGCGCGGCGCCTCGCCCGGGGCGAGGAATCCGTAGCGACATACCGCGCCCTTACCGCTCGCGCGGGCGGGCGCGCAGCTAACTGGGACGGCCTGGCCCCTCGCCCTGTACGCCCATCATGGCAGCGGGCCACGACAGGCCCGTTCCCGTCGTTCGTCCACCGGATTCCCTGGATTGTCGCCGGCGCGGACGCCGACGGGCCCCGGACGTCACCACGTCCGGGGCCCGCCAACCACATGTCCCATTCAACGAGCGCCGGACGCCGGTGTCACGGCCTGAGCCAGGACTGTGCCTCCCACCGGCGCTGCGCGGCGAGCCGCGGCGGCGTGACGTCGGCACCAGCCCGTAGAGGACCGCCTGCGACAATCGGGACTGTGCTGGTGTGCGGTGGAGCACGCCGTGGACGAGGGGGGGATCCCTGTGCCGCTGACTTCGGAACCGTTGCGGAAGCTGGGCTTCTTGACCATTGGGTTGTTCGACGAGGCCGATCCTCGCCGCGGTCACGAGTCGACACTGGAGATCATCGAACTCGGTGAGAAGCTGGGCTTCGACAGCACGTGGATGCGCCACCGCCATCTTCAGTACGGCATCGCCTCTCCCGTCGCGGTCCTGGCGGCGGCCACGCAGCGCACCAGCCGTATCGAACTGGGCACAGCGGTCATCCCTCTGGGCTGGGAGAATCCGCTGCGACTGGCGGAGGACCTGGCGACCGTCGACATCCTGTCCGGAGGACGCCTCAATCCGGGTGTCAGTGTCGGCCCGCCGATGCACTACGACCAGGTCAAACACGCGCTCTATCCCGACACCGCCGACGTCGAGGATTTCAGCTACGACCGTGTGCGGCGGCTCCTGGACTTCGTACGCGGCGAACAGGCCACCGATTTCAGCGGTGTTGAGGGCTTCGAGGTGTTCTCCGACCGAGTCCAGCCCCGTGCTCACGGTCTGGGCCGTCGGATGTGGTACGGCGGCGCCAGTCTGCGGTCGGCTCAGTGGGCCGGTGAGAACGGGATGAACTTCTTGACCAGCAGCGTCGTGAAGGCGGAGGAGTCCGAGGACTTCGCCGAGATCCAGCTCTCGCACATACGGACATTCCGTGCCCACCACCCGGACGGCGACCGCGCCCGAGTCTCCCAGGGACTCGTCGTCATCCCCACCGACACCGCCTCGCCGGAGCAACGCGCGAAGTACGAGGAATACGCCCGGAAGCGCACACCACGTACCGCCACACCGCAGGGACCGGCCCGCATGATGTTCGCGCCCGATCTCGTCGGAACCTCTGCGGAGATCGCCGAACGCCTTTACTCCCACGCCGCTTTCCGCGAGATCGACGAGGTCGCGTTCGCGCTGCCCTTCACCTTCGACCACGAGGACTACGTTCAGATCCTCACCGACATCGCCACCAAGCTGGGGCCGGCACTCGGCTGGCAAGCAGCCACCTGATCATGGCGCCGGGGCCGGAGTCGGCCCCGTAGAGCCACAGGTTGCGGAAGGCTCAGTGCTCGGCGTGGAGAGCGCTCCTGGCGGCGGTTTGAAAGGCATACCCGAGCTGGGTCCGCGCTGCTTCCGCCGCCCTGTACTCCGCTTCGCAGGCAGCGAGGTGTGTGCTCTCGCCACGGCGCGCGCATTCGTACCAGGAGGTGCCCGCACGGTCCATCCGCCACATGGCCTCGCGGAGTGCTGCGACTGTCTCGGCCACCTTGTTGGGACCGGCGATACTCGCGGCGTCCGCGGCCAGGCTGAACCTTGCCCACCCGGTCTGTGCCTCCAGGGCACTCTGCTGCCGCTGCTCGGCTGTGCTGTCCTCCGCGAGCAGGTGATTGGCCAACTTCCACCATGCCGCGGTCAACTGCTTGGAGGTGTCCATGCAGACGAGATACGCCTCACGACGTGTCTGCTCAAGGCGGTTCTCACGGTCGATCAACTGCTGGCGCCGCTGCTGGGCACCCTGACCAAGAGTACTGAGAAGCCCACCACCCATTCCCCCGAGCGCACCGACGGCAGCACCGATCACAGCGGCCAACCCCGCGTCCATAACGACAACCGTATTGCCGGATGCGCTGCTTGTCGTGAAAATCTCGACAACCGAGTCCGCCGATCACCCGGCGTACGGCGTTGATCTCGACGGCCGACTCCCGTTGGCCCCACGTGTGGGTTCGGCCGCATCACTCCATCAGGTGATTGGGCTGGGAAGACGGTCCTGAATCGCCAGGGATGCGAAATTCTCGTGTCCCACAGCGAGTAGAGGAGACCAGAGCGAATGCGTCTTTCGTGGAAGAACGCTACGGCGTCCGGCTGTCTCGCGTTGGCGGTGACGGCGTCCGTTACTGGAGCAACGCACGCCGTGCCTGCGATGAGCAGCGCCTCCGGGGCCAGTACGCACACAGTGGCGGCCGCAGTCACAGCCACGTCTGCGACGACTCCCGCCGAGGACAGGACTTTTGTCTCGACCACGGCCACGGGCGGGTCGGAAACGACTCTGCGCGTGACGCTGGACCCGAATTCCGATGGCTCTCCGCTGAAGTTGACCCGCGCGGAACGCGACCGGATCGCCGCGGTCGTCGGCGCACCGACGACCGGCAGGAAGGCCGCCCAGGAGGCTTCGGGCGGCGCCCGGCACCAGGTGGGACCGGTGGGACCGGTGGAGAAGAAGAGGGCACCCGCGACCCTGCGCTGCGACAAGAACGCGAGTTGGAGCGATGCGAACGGCACACTCCACGCTCGCTTCAACTGCAAGTACAGCACCATCAACTGGGGTTACAAGATCTCCGCGCGGGTGAAGTCCTTCATTACCTCGAAGGTCAACGAGAGGGGCGTCTCGTGGTGGAACAATGGCAAGAGGAAACCTAACAACGCGGGTCATGTGGTGGGCAAGAGCTACCATTTCCACGGCACTCTCAAGCCCGTAAGGCACGGCGATCACGTTCAGTTCCAGGACTATATGGCCTTCCGGGTCAATATCGGCGGGAGGACCGGCACCGGGTCCATCACCTGGGCGTCGGATGTCAAGGCGAAGAAGTAGTGAAGCGGCACGATGAAACTGACCACCACCTCAGTCCTGAACTGGGCAGAAGACATTCTGCGGCAGCTCGGTGATCCCGTCGGCCACACTCTGAACGTGACGGTGTCAGCCGCTGATCGTGAGCCCGAAGTACCGTCCGGCGACACTGCGTTCACTTCTCGACTGGACATGGACATCCACAACGGCGAAGAGCCCGTCGAGCCGTCCTCCGCTCGTCACCCTTGCTCGATCCTCGTCGTGCTCGCGTTCGATGACGGCTCCTCCACCAGCGTTCTTCTGGAGCAGTCCATGACCGAAGCCGAAGCTGTGGCCCTGCTGGCCGAACAGTTGCAGGACAGCGTGCTGGAGCACACCGGCGGTGCTCCGGTCCCGCGCTGTCCGGGGCACCGCCACCCTGCCGTGGCCAAGGTGGTGGACGGCGCGGCCTCCTGGACCTGCCCACAGAACGGCAGAACACGTCCCATTCTTTCGGGCGCTGCCGGATAGCTGAGAGGATTCCCGGCCAATTCCACGCGATGACGCGGCATGGGCGCCAGGTGATTGGGAAGATCGCCTGCCAGAGCGTCGAAGACCGACAGCGTGGTGACAGGGCAGGGCCGGAAGGGTGTGAGTGCGTGCCGCTGAGCGCGGTGGATCCGGATTCGGTCGGTGGCTACCAGCTTCTGGACCGGCTCGGGTCCGGTGGTATGGGGGTGGTCTATCTGGCGCGCTCCGCGTCCGGCAGACAGGTCGCCGTCAAGGTCGTGCATGCGCAGTTCGCCCAGAACGAGGAGTTCAGGACTCGCTTCCGGCAGGAGGTGGCTGCGGTCAGACGGGTCAGCGGCGCGTTCACCGCCTCGGTGGTGGATGCCGATCCCGATGCGGGGCTGCCGTGGATGGCCACGCTGTACGTGCCCGCTCCCACCTTGTCGGACCGGGTCGACAAACAAGGGCCACTACCGGCGGCGGAGGTGCTGCGGCTGGCCCGGGGGCTGGTGGAGGCGCTGGGCGACATCCACCGTGTGGACGTGGTGCACCGCGATCTGAAGCCGGCGAATGTGCTGATGGCACCGGATGGACCGAGGGTCATCGACTTCGGGATCTCGCGGGCGGTCGACCACGAGTCACTCACGTTCACCGGGCACATCATGGGCACACCGCCGTTCATGTCGCCGGAGGCGCTGAGCCGTCCGCGTGAGGTGACCACGGCCTCGGACATCTTCTCGCTCGGCGCGCTGCTGGTGTACGCGGCAACCGGCCACGGGCCCTTCGACGCGGAGAGTCCCTATCTGACGATGTATCAGGTGGTGCACGAGGAGCCCGCTCTGGACCGTGTGGCGCCGCCACTGCGCGGGATTGTCGAACGGTGTCTGGACAAGGATCCGTCGGGCCGGCCGGATCTGGGAGAACTGGCCCGGATGCTGGGCGAGTTGTCCGAGGAGGACCTGTCGGCCGACGACGACGCCTCGCGGCCTGTGTCCGGACCGTCGTCGGGTCCGGGGTGGCTACGGCCGTTGCGCGGCAGGTCCTCGCTCGCCCTGGTGGCCGCGGTCACCGTGGTCGGTCTCGGGGCGGGCGCGCTGGTGCTGACGGACGACATGGGCACCGGGAAGCCGGCGGACGATCGGCCGTCCGCCATGCCCTCCTCTGCGGGTGCCGGCCGGCCTTCGCCGGTGCGGGAGGCCGCACTGCCTACGGGCTGGCGGCCGTGGGAGCTGGCCCTGTCCGGTGCGAACGGCGAGCCCGATGCGTTCGCGGACTGCCGTTCGGACGGACTCGCCGTCTACTGCAGTGGGAACGGTTTCCACGCGGCGCGGATCGACGCCGCGTCCGGGCATGTCGACTGGCGGGTCCCGTCCTCCGAGCCCGGGTCGTCCGGTGATGTCGATGCGCGGGCCGGGCGTGTTCTGCTGCGTGGGCCTGCCGACTCGGACGGTTCGCAGAGGGAGGATCTCATCGTCCTGGACGCGAAGACCGGGAAGAGACTCTGGACGAGAAGGGCGGCCTTTACCGGCAGGGTGGCGTTCTTCGGCCGTGCGGTGCTCAGCAGCGACGGCCTTGAGGACGGTTCGCTTGTCGGCCGTGACGCCGCCACCGGCGCTGAGCTGTGGTCGACGCCGTGGCCCGGTGACGGGCTGATCTGCGAGTCCCTGGTCTTCGACGACGCGCCGTACGCCGCGTGTTCCGGCACTCCGCAGGAGGGGACCACTTTTCTGCGCCTGGATCCGGGGAACGGAACTCCGGAGGAGATCACCCACGTGAAGGGTCTCACCCACCCAGTCGGGCTCGACGGAAGCGACCTGCTCATACTGGTCTGGGCTGCCGAGGACGGACCGGTTGAGCGGGTCCGTTCCCTGCTGCGTGTCGATGTACGGACGGGCGTCCGGCGGACGTTGAACCTGCCCGCGCGTCCGGTCGGCGCCGCGACACTGGCCGAGGGCCGTCTCTTCTTCGTCCAGGACACCGGCCTGGTTACCGCGATCGACACCACCACGGGTGAGCAGTTGTGGAGCGAGGACACAACGGTGGATCTGCTGGGACCGCCGATCGCCTCCGGCCGGGAGGGAGCGGTGTATCTGTCGAGCTACAGCGGACGGCTGGTCGCCCTGGACCTGCGGACGGGCCGCAAGCGATGGCAGACACCCGCCATGGGCACAAGCGCCTTCGGTTCATCGGAGGGAACGTCCCCGATGCGGACAGGCGGCTCACTGGTCACCATGGCGAACGGAAGCCTCCGCTCCCTCGATCCACTCCACCCGAACACGTCGAACTGACCTCCCAGCGCTTGCCGAACCGCCGCGTCGGCCGCAGACCGCGTCATCGGCCACCTCGGGCCGCCGCTCGGGTAAGAGAGACCCAAGGGAGACGGCTCCCGCCTCGCCGTCTCGGAGGATGCTCAGTCGAGACAGAACTCGTTGCCCTCGATGTCCTGCATCACGATGCAGATGCAGCCGGTTCTTGACGACCTTGCCTTCGGGAACGCGCTGAAAGAACAGTCGTGGGCCCGCACCTAAGGGATCACTGCAGGCGAACCATGAACCTTGATCCTCAGAAGATCGAGAGCGGTCGAAATCGTCCCAAGTGGCGAACCCGTCCGGTGGCGGCGATACGACGTACCCCAGCACCTCGCACCAGAAACGAGCGACGCGCTCAGGTTCTGCGTAGTCGATGAGCAGACCTATCGTCAGGCCGGCGAGGCCCACCTCGTCGGCGAGGGCGGCACCGGCCGCGACCACGGCGGCCGGGTCCAGACCGGCCCTAGGCATGAGCGGCCTCCGGTCGGAGGAAGGCGAGCATCAGCGAGACCACCTGGTCGGAGAACTGGTCGTGCGGGTAGTGCCCGGCGCCCTCGATCATCTCCATGCGACCGAGGCCGGAGGGCAGGGCATCAACGATCGCCGAACCCTCGGCGTACGGGTCGGCCCAGTCGGGGGCGAGCGTGCCTATTACGACCAGGACCAGGCAGCGGACGTTGCCGAGCTGCGCGCCGGCGTCGGTCGGGGCGCTGCGGCCCATGCCCTGCATGGCCTTCATCCGGCCCGGCTCACGCAGCAGGGAGTCGATGCGGCCGAGCCGCTCGGCCCAGTCGGCCGGCTTCACACCGGGGTAGGCCACGTCGAGGTACGAGCGCCAGAATGGCACGCTGCGGAAAGCGCCTGTGCCGAGCAGCCGCAGCATGCCCTGCCGGAAGCGCTTCACCCGCAGGTCGCCCGCGATGGCGGTGCGGCTCCAGGTCGGCCAGCCGACACTGGACTCGCCGCAGCCGCGCAGATCGAC